>JAHJNE010000049.1 GCA_018820995.1 Gammaproteobacteria bacterium
ACCTTGCAGTTTATCCGCCAGCATCGCACTGGAAAGCAACCCGGCATGGCCGTCAATCAGCTTGCCATGCTGGTCAAACACCAGTGTCAGCGGTAACGTTTGTTGACCTACCCAGCGACCCATGGTGCGCTGTGGATCCAACCAAACAGCGTGAAACTCTAGCCCTTGTTGCAGCAGAAACTGTTCAACTTGCTGCTGAGTTTCACCTTGATTCAGTAAAATGAAACGTCCTTGCGGATATTGCTGCTGTGCCTGAATCAACACTGGCATTTCGGCACGACACGGTGGACACCAGCTGGCCCACAAATTCACCACCGTAAAACCTGTGGTGTCGGTTGCCGGCCTTGTCAGAGTCGTTGTCCGGTCTGATAAACGCAGTTGTTGTCCCTGCAGCGTCTGAAAAGTCATGCTTGGCCATTGCGTTGGCATTGGATGATAGAACCGGTAGACCGTAAAACTAGCGCCAATCCACAGCATGGCAACAGGCAGCGACAATAGCAGAACCCGTCGCGCGGCCACCTGTTGATAAGCGTATTGCATCAACAGCAATGAAAAAACCAACATCAGACTGTAACTATCAAAACCGCGATCCCGGATGTCGACGACTTGCAGCCATTGCCACTGATATTGAGGTAAATGCTGGGCGACAAATCCCAGCCGGGCGGCAACCAGACTCAGTAATAACCGATGCAGAATTGCATCTGAAAAGCCAACAACCGGGTTTTTCTGCCAGCGATTGACGAGGCTCATCAACATCATCGCTGACACAATAAGAAGCGGCAGCAGCGGCAGACTAATGCCAAATATATTTAGACTATCCATGCATGTTTGACTCTGGTTATGCCCCCGATAATAGGAACCGATCGCTTATATTCTAATTTAGCATATACATATAACAAAAATTGTATATATCCGGTTCATGAACTAGACTCTCTACTATATTAGATAAATCTAAATTTAATATCGTTTATGTCCACCAACGCTCAGTGTGGATATAGCTCAATTCACAGGAGTCACCATGAAAAGAACAATTGTGGTCGGTGCAGGCTTAGGCGGCATGTCTGTTGTTTACGAACTGAGAGAAAAATTACCCAAAGATCACGAAGTACTGTTGATTGGGGAGAACAATGAGTTCCATTTTATCCCTTCCAACCCATGGGTCGCACTTGGCGAGCGGACTCGTGAGCAAGTGATTCTTGACCTGACACCTTACGTCAAAAAATATAACGTTCCTTTTAACAGCACTGGCGTCAGCAACATTAATGCGATCAATCAGCAAGTCACCACCGGTGATGGACAGACATTCGACTATGACTATCTGGTACTCTGTACAGGCCCACGGCTGGCATTTGAAACAGTGCCTGGGTCGGGTCCGGAGCATGGTTTTACCCAATCGATCTGTACCGTGGATCATGCGGTCAAAGCCTATGAAACCTATTTGCAGTTGCTGCAACAACCAGGACCTGTGCTGGTTGGTGCTATGCAAGGCGCAAGTTGTTTTGGCCCAGCTTATGAATACGTGCTGACTCTTGAACATCTGCTGCGTAAACAGAAAATCCGCGACCGCATTCCAATCACTTTTGTGACTTCAGAGCCCTATATCGGCCATATGGGTCTGGGTGGCGTCGGCGATTCCAAAGCCTTGATGGAGCATGAATTCCGCGACCGTGGTATCAAGTGGGTTTGTAACGCCCGCGTCACCGAGTTTACCGACGGCATGGCGCATATCGAAGAATTGAACCGCAAAGGGGATATCGATTTCACGCACCAATTGCCGTTTAAACTTGCGATGTTTTTGCCTTCGTTTAAAGGCTCTGAAGCCATTGCCGCTGTGCCGGAATTATGCAATGCCAAAGGCTTTGTCAATACCAATGAATTCCAGCAAAACCCGGTCCATCCGGCCATTTTTGCCGCCGGTGTTTGTGTGGCGCTGCCACCACTGGAACAAACGCCAGTACCTGTGGGCGTGCCAAAAACCGGCTTTATGATTGAATCGATGACCACTGCGATTGTCGAAAACATCCTAAGTCTGGAGCAGGGTGAACCCATGCATACCCGACCGACACTAAATGCGATTTGTCTGGCCGATATGGGTGATAAAGGCGCGGCTTTTGTCGCACTACCGCAAAACCCACCCCGAAATACCAATTGGACCTCGATGGGAAAATGGGTGCACGTCGCCAAAATTGCCTTTGAAAAGTACTTTTTGTACAAGGTCAAACATGGCACCAGCGAACCTATTTACGAAAAATATGTGCTGGGTGCGGTGGGTATTCATCGGACGAAGAAAGACGATGAGTTATGAGTCTTAGTAAAAAATGGCCATAAAACGCCAGCAATTCCTTTGTTTTTCTTGAAAACCGGTGGCAACAGACCATTGCCGCCGGCTTTCGATTGTGACTTATTGCTCAGTCGGATAACCCGCATCAACCCAAGCCTGGTAGCCACCCGCCACAGAAAATACCTGACTAAACCCCATCTGCTGCAAGCTGAGCGCGGCTAACGCTGAACGCGCACCAGAGCGGCACATTAAATACACCGGTTGCGCTGCGATCTCAGTCAAAGCGACGGCAGCATCGCAGTGCGCTGCTACGGCTGGATGCTGATGTATTTTCATCTCCAGCATGCCGCGAGGATAATTGACCGCATGATCGACCCGACCTTGCTGAAATTCGTCCGGTTCACGCACATCAATAAAAATAGCCTGGTGATTTTGCAGCACCGTTGCCAGCTGCTGCACCGTCACTTCCCGGATTTGCGCTTTGGCCTCAGCGACCAGTTGTTGTGAAGATTTAATCATATGAGAATTCCTTTAACGAAAACTGTATTGCATCT
>JAHJNE010000050.1 GCA_018820995.1 Gammaproteobacteria bacterium
CCCACTTATTAAAGTACGATACCGCACATGGTATTTTCGCCGCCGAAGTTGAGCATTCTGACAAAGCAATTTTTGTGAATGGCGACGAAATCCGCACTTTAAGTGAACGTAACCCTGCCAACCTGCCGTGGACTGAATTACAGGTCGATGTGGTGCTGGAATGTACGGGCTTATTTACTGACCGCCCAAGTGCTGGTGCGCATTTAACTGCCGGTGCGAAAAAAGTGATTATTTCCGCCCCAGCCAGCGGTGTGGATGCCACAGTCGTTTATGGTGTGAACCATGACGTGATTACCCCGGAAATGACCATCATTTCCAACGCCTCATGCACCACCAACTGTTTATCGCCGATTGCCAAGCCATTAAATGATGAACTTGGTATTGAATCTGGTTTAATGACCACGATTCACGCCTACACCAATGATCAACGTTTAAGTGACGTTTATCACACCGATGTTCGCCGCGCCCGTGCTGCAGCGATGTCGATGATCCCAACTAAAACAGGTGCGGCTGCCGCTGTAGGTCTGGTAGTTCCAGAACTCAAAGGCAAATTCGACGGTTTAGCGGTTCGGGTGCCAGTACTGAACGTATCATTAGTCGATTTGACCTTTATCGCCAGTCGTAACACCACGGTTGAAGAAGTAAATAACATCATTCGCAAAGCCGCTGCCGAATTCCCGATGAATCAGGTGCTTGCAGTGAATGACTTACCATTGGTTTCGGTTGATTTTAACCACAACCCAATGTCGTCCATTTTTGATGCGACAGAAACCCGCGTCAATGGTCGTTTGGTCAAAGTATTGGCTTGGTATGACAACGAATGGGGCTTTAGCAACCGGATGTTGGACAACACAGTACAAATGATGAAAAACAGCTAATCACTGTTTTTGGCCATCACAGAAAAGGCGACTATGGTCGCCTTTTCTGATCAATAAAACCTCGGGGCAATGATATGCTTCACACACTGTTCCCTTTAATTAAGTAAAGCAGCGTCCTCATGCATTCATCGATTACAGAACTCACCGGTTTTTCCCATTTGACCGATTTACCCTGCTGGCAACTTTGTCATGCCGGAGCCACAGTGGTGGTCAGTAATTATGGCGCTCACGTATTGCATTATCAGGCTGCAAGCCAGCAGCCGAGCGATATCAACAATCCGCCCCCAGCGTTACTGCAAGTCGATGATGTCCCGGATCTATCACAATCCCCTCGCCTATGGTTATCACCCATCGCTATCTGGAAACAACAAATGCCGATCCGTGGCGGCGTGCCAATTTGTTGGCCTTGGTTTGGTAAAGTAGATCCAAATTTATTAGCTAGCCTGGCGCCGGAAACTGTCGCCGCTTTAAAACTACCAAATCACGGCTTAGTACGAACCAGAGTGTGGCAAATGAACGACCAGCGGATCACCGCCGATGGGGTAGAAATTGAATTTAGCATAGTCGTTGATGATATTCCGTGGACAGAGAAAGCAGTAACTTTGCGCTATCAGGTGAGGTTAACACATGAGCTATCACTCACTTTGATTTGTGATGCTGACATCGCACAACAGGCCGCACTACATAGTTATTTCTCGGTCAGCGACAGCCGCACCAGCAGAGTTCAGCCATTGCCAACGAATTTCTACGATAAAGTAAGTGATAGTCAACAACAGAGCAACGACGATACTTTAGTTTTTTGCGGTGAAATTGACCGCGTATACAAAAATACCGCACCATTATTAGAGCTAAACGACAGCAATAACCAGACTCACCTATTGCAACAAGGGCATGATGCGTCAGTGCTTTGGAATCCGGCAGCAGAAAAAGCTGCAACTTCTGCGGATATTCCTACCAAGCAATGGTCGCAATTTGTCTGTGTTGAATCAGCCAGATTAACGACCAGGCCGGCACCACTTAAATTAGTGCAAATCATCCGTCCAATCATCGCCTAGTAATAGGCGATGCTTCCGACAAGCGGCTGTGCCCCGATTTTTCTAGCAACTGCTCATATTTTTTCGATGTGTTGCCTAAATAAATATTGGTACAAGTGACTAGCTGACCAACAAGGGTATTAGTGCCAACTTGATTGAAACTCTGTCTCTAGTTCCCGCTGATTGCCACTTTGATCGGTGAGCAGCATTTGCAGCTGCCAAAGCATTTCGGGATCTGAACAGGCACCGAGCATAAAATCACTTCGCCAGGTGCCCGTTTTATCATCAAACGTAAAACGTAGGGGTATTTTCCCCATATACATACTTTTTCCTACGATGACTGCTGACAAACTGCTGAGCGGTTTTTCAGTACGAATTTGGATATGTAGCAAAGTCTCAACGGGGATATGACCCGGGCTTATCGTCAACTGCGCTTCACCCAGCACAATTTGTAGTTTTTCCAGCGGCGATTGGATATTTTGGCGGTCACATGCCGAGTTTCCGACAACAAGTAGCAACACCGCGACAAGCCTGAAATAATTTATTAACAATACTATTTCCTTCCTCGTGTAACTCTTACTATACCTTTCTGCGCAAAACAGCCAACTCTGCTCAAATTGTGAGCGGCGACCTTGTTCTACATCATAAAAGCGGTGAGTCTGCCTATCTTTTCAGGGGCAAAACTCGTATTATCGCGCCCAAAGATTGATAGCAAAGACAAGGTCATATCAGAAAAACCTTGCTAAACTATCGGTCTATTATAAGAAGGGGCACCCCCAAGGGTGTAATTTTTACTAACTTGCAAAAAAACTGCAGCGGAACTCAACATGAGCCAGACCAAATCGTTAAATGTTGACTACAACTACACGGTTGTCCGCCTCTTTGCTCTCACAACAGTATTGTGGGGCATCGTTGGCATGAGCGTGGGTGTGTTATTAGCGGCGCAATTATATTGGCCAGCACTGAACTTTGATACAGCTTGGCTAACTTATAGTCGTCTTCGTCCTCTTCATACCAACGCGGTAATTTTCGCATTTGGTACTAGCGCCTTATTTGCGACCTCCTATTACGTGGTTCAGCGCACCTGTCAGGTCCGGCTCTACGCTGAAAAACTGGCGATGTTTACCTTTATCGGCTGGCAAGTGGTGATTATCGCCGCGGCCATCACTTTACCGATGGGTATCAGTCAGAGTAAAGAATATGCAGAACTGGAATGGCCAATCGATATCCTGATTGCGATTGTCTGGATCAGCTATGCAGTTGTGTTCTTTGGCACTATGGTCAAACGAACCACTAGCCATATTTATGTTGCCAACTGGTTCTATGGCGGTTTCATTATCACCGTTGCAGCTTTGCATATCGTGAACAGCATGGTGATCCCAGTTTCTCTGACCAAATCGTACTCAATTTACGGCGGTGCCGTTGATGCGATGGTTCAGTGGTGGTACGGCCACAACGCCGTTGGCTTCTTATTAACTGCTGGTTTCCTTGGGATGATGTATTACTTCGTTCCGAAACAAGCAGGCCGTCCGGTTTATTCATATCGTTTGTCAGTAGTCCATTTCTGGGCGTTAATCGCTCTGTATATCTGGGCTGGTTCGCACCACTTACACTACACTGCCCTGCCTGACTGGACTCAGTCTGTTGGTATGGTAATGTCAGTCATTCTGTTTGTTCCAAGCTGGGGTGGCATGATCAACGGTATCATGACGTTATCTGGCGCTTGGCATAAACTGAAAACAGACCCAATCTTACGTTTCCTGATTGTTTCTTTATCTTTCTACGGCATGTCAACATTTGAAGGCCCGATGATGGCAATCAAATCAGTGAACGCGCTGTCGCATTACACTGACTGGACTATCGGCCATGTTCACTCTGGTGCTTTAGGCTGGGTTGCAATGGTTTCTATCGGCGCGCTGTATCACTTAATTCCATCTGTTTATGGCCAAGGCCGTATGTATAGCGTCAAGCTGATCAACACCCACTTCTGGTTACACACAACAGGTGTTGTCCTTTACATCGTAGCCATGTGGATTAGCGGTATTATGCAAGGCATGATGTGGCGCGCAGTGAACACTGACGGCACCCTGACCTACAGCTTTGTACAATCACTGGAAGCCTCTTATCCGTTCTATCTGATGCGCTTTATTGGTGGCTGTTTTGTGGTAACGGGTATGCTGCTTATGGCGTACAACGTGATCAAAACTGTCCGGGCGAAAGAAGGCGTATTAGAGCCGATAGCAGAAGCGGCATAAGGAGCTTATCGTGTCTAAAAATTACCATGAAAAAATTGAAAAAAGCGTTGGCTGGATGGCAATCCTGACAGTTGTAGCGATCAGCTTCGGTACTTTGGTAGAAATTACGCCACTGATGTTTATCAAAGACACCACCACGCCGGTGGATGGTCTAAAGCCATACACTGCACTGCAGATGGAAGGCCGTGATATTTTCATCCGTGAAGGTTGTACCAATTGCCACAGCCAGATGATCCGCCCATTCCGCCATGAAGTTGAGCGCTATGGTCATTATTCGGTTGCCGGTGAAAGTATCTGGGAACACCCTTTTTTATGGGGTTCAAAACGGACTGGTCCTGATTTAGCACGCGTTGGTGGTCGTTACAGCGATGACTGGCACTATGCGCACTTAATGGATCCGCGCTCTGTTGTCCCGCAATCTAATATGCCTGGTTATCCTTGGCTTGGCGAAAATGTATTAGACGGTAAATTAACGGCGAATAAGCTGGAAATATTTCGTTCTTTTGGCGTGCCTTACACTGATGATGATATCAAAGGTGCTGAAGCTGCCGTGAAAGGGAAAAAAGAAATTGAAGCCCTGATTGCGTACCTGCAATCACTCGGCACAGCGTTGAAGTAAGCCTTATGGACTTTGCAACCATTCATAGCTTTTACACCGTGATTATTTTTGTGGCTTTTATCGGCTTGCTGGTTTGGCTGTTTGTAATGAAACGCAAACCTGATTTTGACAAAGCAGCGAACGCGATTTTCGCGGACGAAGAAAAGCCCAAACAAAAACAACAACAGGAGTCGGATCATGAGTAGCTTTTGGAGTGCTTGGATCATTGTTTTAACTATCGCATGTATCGTGCTTTGCACCGTACTGCTAACGTGGAACTTAAAAAACCACGTGGGTGTGCCGGAAGGTGAAACTACCGGCCATGAATTTGATGGCATTGAAGAAATTAACAATCCACTACCAAAGTGGTGGACCATTATGTTCTACGCCACCATCGTTTGGTCAGTGTTTTATTTTGCCGCTTATCCTGGGCTTGGAAACTGGAAAGGATTATTGGGCTGGACTAGCTCTAACCAAGGCATCACTTCACTGGCTGAATCAAAAGCAGCGATTGAAGCGCAAAAATTGGCTGGTACTCCATCGCAGTTAGATCGTGAATATATGCACGCCAACGATACCTTTGCCAAGGAATTTGCCAAATACACCAGTCGTCCGATTGAAGAGCTGGCGTATGACACGCAAGCGCTGAAAGTTGGCCAACGGTTATTTTTACAAAACTGTTCACAGTGCCATGGTTCAGATGCGCGCGGTCAACGTGGTTTTCCGAATCTAACAGACAATGACTGGTTATATGGCGGTACCGTCGACAAGATTAAAGAAACCCTAATGTACGGTCGCAAAGCCGCTATGCCAGCCTGGGGCGAAGCCTTAGGCGAGCAGGGCGTAAAAGAAATGACTGCTTATGTGTTAAGTTTGTCTGGCCGGAAAGTGAACGACAATGATGCCGCCGCCGGTAAAAACAAATTCGGTATGTGTGCCGCCTGTCACGGTGCTGACGGTAAAGGTAGCCTTGCCCACAACTTACCTTTTGGTGCGCCTAACCTGACGGACAACACATGGTTATACGGTGGTTCGGCCGGGAGCATTGAAACCACGCTGAATAAAGGCCGTAACGGTGTGATGCCAGCGTTTAAAGATACCTTAGGCGAAGATAAAATCCACGTGATTGCCGCTTATGTTTATCGGTTATCTCGCCCGGATGATACTAAATAACGTTTAAGTAACCGGGAGTTATAGGGCTGGTGGCATTTGTTTGAATGTAACCAGCACTAGATGCTGTAAGGAGCCCCGACTACGGGGCTTTTTGTTATACGATCCGGTTGATATACACAATTTGTGTGTGCCGGTTGAGGAATAAGATGTTAGTAAAACCCTGGTATAAACAAGTCTGGCCTTGGGTGTTGATTGCAATTCCAGTTGCAACCATGCTTAAAGCGGTCCACTCCATCTATTTAATGAATCAGCAAAGCCCAGATTTAGTCGTCGATGACTACTACGCCGAAGGCAAAGCCATCAATATGAATCTGGCTAAATATCGCGAAGCGGCAAGCCGTAATTTGCAAGCCAATATTCTGATTGCAGCAAACAAAGCGATCGTGACTTTTGAGGCAAATCCAATATTAGATGCAAAACTGACTCTACGTTTTGTCCACAATACTGTTGCTGCACAAGATTTTGTCGTTCAAGCCGAACGCAGCGGCCAAAATTTATATGTCGCAGAGCTGCCAAAGACGTTAACTGGCAAGTGGAATCTGTTGGTCGATGACCACAGTGAACAATGGAAATTACGTGCGACTTTCATCCTGCCAAAAGCAGAAGCTATCAAACTTACCTATTAACAGGTTTGCATGTTAAATCGTTGTTTTCATTGCGATGAGCAAGTTCCCGAGCACAGTAACTTTGTATTGTCGTTTGACGGTGCTGAACGGAGTTTTTGTTGCCCGGGCTGTGTTGCGGTCGCTGACACTATTATCAGCCAGGGTCTTGGCGATTATTATCGATTTCGCACCGCAAAAGCTGCTAAAGCTGGGTTAGTGCCGGAACAGCTTCAACAAACCAATTATGACAACGACGAAGTTCTGAGTGACCTCTCAACAAAAGTTGATGGTTTACAACAAATTGAACTCTCCATCACCGGTATGAGCTGTGCGGCATGCGCCTGGTTAATCGAAAAACAACTGCGTCAACACCCTGCCGTTGGCAGGGTATCCGTTAACTCCGGAACTTCTCGTTGTATTGTCAGTTGGGATCCTGAAACTGCCAAACTAAGTGAGCTGCTACAAAACATCAGCAAACTAGGATATCAGGCTAGCCCTTTTATCACCGATAGCGAAGAACACCAATATCAACAGGAAATGCGCGCCTATTTAAGACGTTTAGCAGTTTCAGGCATCATGAGCATGCAAGTCATGATGTTGGCCTTTGGTTTGTATTTTGGCGACTACACCGGCATTGAACAGCAATACGAAGGCTATCTGCGCTGGGTCAGCCTTTTACTCACATTACCAGTGATGAGCTACGCAGCAGCCCCATTTTCGAAAAGCGCCTGGCGCGCAATGCAAAGCCGGCAACTCAATATGGACGTCCCTATTGTTTTGGCGCTTTATTACACCTTTATCGCCTCAACGTACGCCACCATCACGCACAGCGGCGAAGTCTATTTTGAATCGGTGTGCATGTTTGTTTTCTTACTGCAGTTAGGTAAGTTTTTCGAATTTCGCGCGCGTAAGCAAGCAAGAGATGCGACCAGTAACCTTCTGAAAATTATGCCGGTTACCGCCTGGTTATGGGACGGTACCGAGCCTATCGCCACCTCAGCACGGCGCTTGGCGGCGGGCGACCTCATATTAGTCAAAGCTGGCGAGACTGTACCGGCCGATGGTCTGGTACAAAGTGGTTTTAGTAGTGTTGATGAATCGATGCTCACCGGAGAATATCGCGCTGTGGCAAAACACAGCGGCGATGTGGTACTGGCGGGTTCGGTAAACCATGACGGTGTATTAATCATCAAGGTCAACAAGGCCTTAACCCAATCCAGATTGGGACAAATCATCAGCCTGCAACAACAAACCTTGCATCAAAAACCACAACTTCTTGAAAGAACAGATAAAATCGCACGTTTTTTTGTGCAGCGTTTGTTGATTGTCGCTAGTTTGACCTTCACTGTCTGGTATTTTTATATTGATGCCGACCGCGCTTTTTGGGTCACACTTTCGGTGCTGGTCGCGACTTGTCCTTGTGCGCTGAGTCTGGCGACGCCTACTGCGATTACCTGTGCGCTCGCCCGACTTAATCGCAAAGGGATCCTGATTAAAAACCAACAGGTGTTGGAGTTTTTGCCAAATTTGACCAAAGTCTTTTTTGACAAAACCGGTACTCTTACTCAGGGTAGATTTAGTATCCGGCAACTTGAATTAAAGACGTCTGCTTTCACAGAAGCGCAAGTGCTTGACCTTGCTGCCAATATTGAAGCCTATTCCGAACACCCAATTGCCAGGGCTTTTACCCCACATCGTCTAAATCAGTTGCAGGTGAGTCAGGTTGAGCTGCAGATCGGCGCCGGGATCAGCGCGATATGGCAGCACTTTGACCAACGCCTTTGCGTGCGTATTGGTAATGCTGATTTTTGTAACCAGCCTTTGGAGACATCCTGGCAGGTGTTTATCACAATCGATGATCAGCTGGTGGCACAAATTGCCCTTGCAGATCAACTTCGCCCCGAATTAGCAAAGCTATTCCCGCAGCTTCAGTCGCTTGATATTGGCTTTGGTATTTTAACCGGCGATAGTTCAAATCAGGCAGACGATATCGCAGATCAGTATGGGATCCAAACCCTGCATAAATCCTGTACGCCGGAAGATAAAGTGAAGTTTATTCAACAAGCAGCAGCTGCTGGTGATATTGTGCTTATGGTCGGTGATGGCATTAATGACAGCCCTAGCTTTCATGCCGCGCATGTCTCTGTTGCACTGGACAGTGGCACTGATTTATCAAAAAATCAGGCGGATGTGGTGCTGTTACACAATGATTTATCAATGCTCGCCGAATTAATCAGTGCTGCAAAAATGGCGAAAAAAGTAGTCCGACAAAATCTGTTATGGGCCGTTGGTTATAATCTGGTGATCATTCCACTGGCAGTTTGTGGTTTTGTTTCTCCTTACGTGGCAGTGATTGGTATGTCGTTTAGTTCATTGTTGGTGGTGTCCAATTCTCTCAGGTTATTAAAATCATGAGCATTATTTATGTATTAATTCCAATTGCGGTGTTATTTGTCATGATTGGACTTGGAGTATTCTTTTGGGCCGTTCGATCGCGACAGTTTGATGATCTGGACAAAGAGGCTTACAGCATTTTGTTCGATAACCAGCCTTCTTCTACCAAGCAGAAGAAAAATGAGCCTACAACGGACGTAATAACCACTAAATCAGCTTCGTCAGTACCTGACGCAGCGCCGCCATCACTAAAAGACCAATAGCAGGTATTTTGCATGGAATTCCTAGCGGCATTGCTGATTGGTTTGTTAGGCAGCGGACATTGCCTGGTGATGTGCGGTGGGATTGCCAGTGCCTTACAGATGATGATGCCGGAGCAAAACCACTGGCAACGCCTACGCTTACAATTGGCGTTAAGTTTTGGTCGCATCAGTAGCTACGCTTTTATTGGCGGTTTGGTCGGCTGGCTTGGTTATCAGGCGATGGGCTTTGGTGGCGCCGCAAGACAATTGTTGCAGATACTGGCCGGACTGATGCTTGTCCTGATGGCCCTTTATGTGGCTAAACTTTCAACCATTCTAACCGGGCTGGAGCAGCTTGGCTCGAAGTTTTGGCGTCATATCCAACCATTCAGTAAACGTTTACTGCCGCTCGATACGTTACCAAAGGCATTTGCCTATGGCTGGTGCTGGGGTTATTTACCCTGTGGCTTGGTGTATTCCAGCCTGAGTTGGAGTCTGGCCAGCGGTTCTTTTTTTGATGGTGCGTTATGGATGGTGTATTTTGGCCTCGGCACTTTACCTGCCTTGCTCGTAGCAGGCCAAGCGGCGGCGACATTACAACGCTGGAAGAACAAGAACTGGGTGCGTTACACTGTCGCACTCCTATTAGCAACATACGGTTGCCATACAATATCCCTTGCAGTTCTACGGTTATTTTCTTAAGCTGGCGCTCTGCATTTTGGCCACAAACTGGAAACTTATCATATGACAGCTTCTGCAATAAATTGCCAGGACTGCGGCTTCAGCCAACTGTGCCTGCCTTTCTCATTAAATACCAACGAACTTGATCAACTTGATGACATAATTCAGCGTAAACGCCCGTCGCATAAAGGGGATCATCTGTTTGAAGCCGGAAAGCCATTGCAGGCTTTATATGCGGTGCGGACAGGCTCTTTCAAAACCTATACGCTTACCGAACAAGGCGAAGAGCAAATCACCGGCTTTCACCTTCCTGGTGATGTCATTGGTTTTGATGCAATCGGCAATCAACAGCATCCAAGTTATGCCCAAGCGCTGGAAACAGCGATGGTCTGTGAAATCCCCTATCAAACACTTGA
>JAHJNE010000475.1 GCA_018820995.1 Gammaproteobacteria bacterium
ATATCGAGGAATACCAAATCAACCGGATTTTGTTGTAAGTAATTCAAGGTATCGTCGCCATTGTCAAAGCAGGCAACAATATTCAAATGAGGGTAGTTCGCGAGTTTTGCTTTTAAATTGCTGATAGCTAAAGGCTCATCATCAGCAATCACTAAATTAATTGCGGACATAAACAGACTCCAAAGGTAAACAAAGCTGGCCTACAAAAGCGGCGCCACACAGGTTTAATTGCAAACTGGCGCTGGACCCAAACATCAGCTCCAGTCGCTCAGCCAGTTGTTGCAGGCTAGTGGGGTAGGTTGTGGGGTCAGGCGCAGACTGGACAGATTCTGGGGTGTCGCCCGACCTATCCCCGGTATCGCTGATATGACGTTTGATCTCAATCACCAACTGCTGTTCGGTGGTGTAGAGGCTGATATCCAGTTGTACAGGCCCGGAAATTTCTGCCACGGTGAATAACACAGCGTTTTCTGCCAGCGGTTGCAACAATAGCGGCGGAATTTGTAGTTTTGGTAAAGCAGCAATTTTCCAGTTTAGTTGCAATCGCTCGCCAAACCGCAGCTGTTGAATCGCCAGATAAGCGGTTAATGCATTTAGTTCCTGCGGTAACGGGATGAGCGTTTCATCTTTGTTTTTTAACGAATGGCGCAGAAAAGTTGACAGGTTTTGGATCAATTGTTCGGCCAGCAATCCTTGACGGCTGATGATTAAAGAGTTCAGAGCATTTAAGGTGTTAAACATAAAATGCGGATTCAGCTGGTAACGTAATACTTTTAACCGCGCCGCTCTGGCTTGAGTTAACAACATTTGTTGCGCTATAAATTCCCGTTGATAGTTCTGGTTGGCTTTAATTAACAGATAGACAGCCAACCAGCCAAGTAAGGGCAGTAGCACATGCGGTACTGTTGAAATTATTCGCTCGGCAAAAGAGGAATCCGAGGTCTTCCCGCTGGAGGCGTATTGGACAATCAATACTTGCCTAAGAGGTAGCAATACCAGGCAAAGAGGCACTATCCAGTGCAACAAGCGCCGCATTTGCTGAGGTAATGACATTTCGCTCGCTAAATCACGCTGGCCTAAATAGCCAGTGACCACCAGATTAATTGCCGTCAATAGGGTATAGGTACCAAGATAAGGCCAGGGTTGCTCGTTTTGCAGAGGTGTTAACACCGCCAGATGGGTGTATTTCAACAGCAGATAACCAAACCAGTACACCAGGTGCCAGAACCAGAAGCGTTGCAAGGCCGATTGTGACCAGAGTTGTGTGCTCATCCACGGCTTCCTTGCAAGGGTAAACAAATATTGACTTGAAAACCCGTCGGCAACGCCAGCACTGCAAGGCTGGCATGGTCGCCAAAATGTTGTTTTAAACGGTTGCGGATATTGGCCAGTCCAACACCTGAGCTGCAACTTAGATCCGGCACCAGCGTCGAACCTGGTCCATCATCGGTCACTTCCAGCATTAGCTGATCTTGCTGATGGCTGCCTTGAATCGTAATAGTGGCGCCTTGTTGGCGGGTTGCTACAGCGTATTTCACCGCATTTTCAATCAAAGGTTGTAGTAATAACGCCGGAATTTGCTGAGTTTTTAAATTGTCATCAATTTGCCAGACAACTTTTAATTTGTCTCCAAAACGGGTTTTTTGCAATGTCAGGTAAGCCTCAATAGCGGCCAGCTCGTCGGCCAGACGCACTAAACTATCGGGCGACTTACTTAATGAATAACGTAAAAATGTTGAAAGCTGTTCCGACATGGTTTCGGCGTCGTCGTACCGTTCGGCTTCCAGCAAAGCACAGACAGAATTGAGTGCGTTAAAAGTAAAATGCGGATTGAGTTGGTGTTGTAGAGCTTGTAATTCTAACTGCTGAATATTCTGACTAAGCCGGGTGGACTCCTGCAATTTGCTCTGTTGCTGTTGGTAACGCCAGAACGTCAGATAGCATAGCACCCAGATAAAAAATGGCAGGCTGGTGGTGTCCAGTTCGCTCAGCAACCTCTCAGGTAAAAAGTACCCCGGTTCTTTAATAACCAGCCAGGATAAATTACTTAGAGGGGTATAAATGCATATCATCACAGCTGCTGTGGCAGCGACCTTGATCGGCGGCAACTGGCGCGCAAACGACCAGCGGATAAAGCCGCTGGAGATCAGGATTTCCAACGCTATCATCGCCACTTTTGACAAAAAATACGGCAGCTCTAACCTGTAGTCTGGCGTTAACAGCCACCAGATCACCATCATTACAAAATCAAGGAGGGCCAGACTTAGCCAATAACAAAGGTTAAAGCGTAACAGTTGATTTAGTTGCACATTTGCCATCGAACCTACACCTTTTTCAATCCCGTTTGACTATAGAGCTATTGTTTCAGTTCGACTTCGTGTGCTTGACCAGCGGATGAAATTCCGTGATGGGGTCGCTTCGTGCCCTAAATATCATTGTTGCAAGAATTGCAGCAGGCGGTCAAAAGCACGGTAGCTTAACGCTTCGAGCAAATTGCTGCGAGAAATGTCTGTTTGTTGCTGTAAGTCGGCGATGGTGCGCGCAACTTTAAGTAGTTTGTGATAGCTGCGGGCTGACAGTTTTAGCTGCACCAGACATTGTTCCAAAAAATCGTTGTCTTGCTGACTTAACCCACAATAGGTCGCGAGTTCAGCGGGCTGCAAGCGGGCATTGGCCTTGCCTTGACGCCGTAATTGGATGTCGCGGCTGGCGGCGACGCGCTGTGCAATACAGAGGGAGCTTTCATCAGCCTGGGCTTGAGTCAGCAATCCTTTGGGTAACAAAGGCACTTCAATTTGCATGTCTATCCGATCCAGCAGTGGGCCAGAGATACGGTTTAAATAACGCAGAACTTGTTCGCGGCTGGCACGCCCATCCTGATGATGACCGGTTGGGCTTGGGTTCAGCGCAGCGATCAGTTGAAACTGTGCCGGAAATTGTGCCTGTCGTCCGGCGCGTGAAATATGCACAGTGCCGGTTTCCAAGGGTTCGCGCAGCACATCCAGCACTTTACGGTCGTATTCCGGTAATTC
>JAHJNE010000051.1 GCA_018820995.1 Gammaproteobacteria bacterium
GATCCCCTGTCACCGGGTTATCCAGCAAAGTGGCGCACTGGGGGGGTATCGCTGGGGACCAACCAAGAAGCTGATGGTACAAACCTGGGAAAAAATGCGTGAGGAACCGGTTGTGCTATAACAATGCCATGCAACCAACGCTCGACCCTCGCCCAGCTGATGACGGGCGTTCAGTGACAAATGTAATACAGCGACGGAACTAAAATACATTTGTACAACAAGGTCATTTTTGAAGATGGCAGTAGTGATGTCGTTGTGTTCTCAATAGACTCAGCAGAGTATTCGTCTGCTTATAAAGAAAATGATTGGGCATATTTGGAATCTGGTGTGATGGTACTAAGCGAAACTAGTGGTTTGATACACGACTCTTCTGAGCCAGTCGATTTCGAACGTGCCTAATAGCTAAAAGTCACTTAACAAGGCGCTGTAATTACCACTATCGTGGCAGGGACGGCTTGAAATAAGGTGCTCGCGTGTGTGGTGGTCGTTAGGTGTATATGAACAACATACCCTTGCCGGGCCAGTGTTGCTCGTTTAATGTTTAACTGCGTATTGGATTATTCGCATTAGCATTTGGGGTTTGAAGAAGCGAATGTCAGGGCAGATGCAATCGGCTGCTGCACCATCGTCGCGTTAAATTTTGGTGTTAGCAGGTTTTGAGGGTTTAACTATTTTTAGTCGGGCGTTTTATTCCGGCCTTGCTCGTGTTTCGCTTTCGTAGCGGCAGCGCCAAAACTAAAAGTCCGCTAGTTTGTCGGTTAGTTATTGCTGACAAGATCGGTAGCGTTGATCTTTTTGGCTTCGCTCAATAGTTTTAAAGGTTCCGGCAGGCTCGCTGTAATGCAGCTTACCGGTTTAGTTTTAGTAAAAGGCAGACTGCCGTTGTTCAAGTTTGCCAGTGCGGCAAGCTGCGATAGTCCGCTGCTAACAAGCAAAGGCAAGGCAGGGCGACGCGTACCGCGTTTGCTTTAAGCGTTATGTAACTCAAGGAGGATTTGCTTGAAATTTGTAATGATTTACGGCCCATCTGGTATCGGAAAAGAAAGCGTGGCGCGAGAACTGGCAAAGAGAAATCGTTGGCATTTATTCCCGCAGCACCTTGCATTTGATATTGCTTGTGCTGTTGTGGGTTTCGGAAATGACGGCTTCGAGAAATATCAGCGCAAAATCTGTTTGGACGCTTTCGAGGCGCTTATTAAAAAGAATGTCTCTGGGATTGTTTTTACATTCTGCTATGTATACCCAGCCAGCAACTACTTTATAGATGGACTATTTGAAGTACTTAAAAAATACGAAATAAAAGCCGATTTTGTTCGGTTATCCTGCGAATTTGATGAGCATGTTCGAAGAGTGACCAGCGAGAATCGGAAAAATACCAACAAGATTCAGTCCAAGGAATACCTTGAGGACTATCTGCATAGGTTCGACTTTTCAGTGGATATAGCTGGGGTTGAAACGTTCCATCTCAACAACACCGAATTAAATATACAAGAGTCGGCAGTTGAAATTGAAACGCGCATCGTCACCTAACGTGGCCTGGCACGGCTAAGGCTTTTCCGCTGAGGATTCGCCCTTACTGCAACGCCATGCTTGCTAGCGGCTTAATGTTTTATGTGGATTATTAGAAGTGTATTTTATGGCTACGAACTATAAATTTAAAAGATTGAATGCGGGTAGAGATTATATTGCTGATAATTATCAAACACCGCTCAGCTTATCCGATATAGCAAAGTGCTCAAATATGTCCCCTTATCACTTTTTACGTGTTTTCAAGGATACTTATGGAGAAACGCCGAACGAATTCTTGATTCGGCTTCGAGTCGAACAAGCTAAGAAAATGCTTATTACGGAAAATTTTAGTGTCTCAGAGATTTGCGAAAAAGTGGGTTACACAAGTCTTGGTAGCTTTTCTTCATTGTTTTTAAAACAAGTTGGTCTGGCACCTACTTTATATCGTCGTAAGCTTTGGGCTTTGTCTAATGAAGCATACCGTTTTCCTTCGCAGGCTATACCAGCATGTTATGCGTACTATTTTTTAGGAAAATTGGCTAAGTGAGCAATATTGGAGAAATATCATTTTGATTATTTCTATAAAATAGAGATGAAATGAATTAACAACAGGGAAGAGATAGATGATTACATCCATTGCGCATTCAACAATATACGTACTTAATCAGGACGAAGCGCTTGATTTTTACAAAAACAAGCTCGGTTTCGAGGTTGGTGATGATATGAAAGTAGAAGGAGATTTCCGATGGCTAACTGTATATCCGAAATCGAATTCACAACTTCAGTTGGTATTGGCAGAGCCAAAAGAGGGACCGATGTTCACTAAAGACTCCGCCGAAAAAATACGAAGTTTAATCGAAGAGGGCGCATTTGGAGCCGGCGTTTTCGAAACTGAAAACTGCCAAAAAACGTACGAAGAGCTTGTAGCCAAAGGAGTGGAATTTATCCAGCCACCCACAGAGCAGCTTTATGGTGTAGAAGCTATGGGCTTAGACAACTCTGGTAACTGGTTTAGCTTGGTTCAACGGTAACATAAAATATAACAAGTAAAGCCAGCAGAGACGCCGCTAGCAGCGTCTCTGCTTTAGGCGTTAACTTCTTGGAACAAAACCGCAATGTTTGGAACTCACGATATTTTACTTTTTATTTTTTCGGGGCTCTTGCTCAACATGATCCCAGGCCCTGACTCAGTGCTTATAATGGCTCGTAGTGCAACTCAAGGCTGGCGAGCAGGCTCGGCAGCAGCGCTCGGCATTGGTGCTGGAACCTTTGTACATATTTTTGCTGCAGCAATAGGCTTATCTGCAGTTCTTGCTACATCCAGTACAGCATTTGCGGTTGTTAAATATATGGGCGCGGCTTATCTGCTTTACGTAGGCATTAGTCTGATCCGGAGTAAAAAACAGCAAACAAGTAACACTGAAAAAACACTTGTCGCTCCGCAATCGTTACCTTATCAGCGTATTTTCATGCAAGGGTTTTTAACAAACGTCCTCAATCCAAAAGTTGCAGTGTTTTTTCTTGCATTCGTACCGCAGTTCATTTCACCCGATTCTAGCAATAAGGCCCTTGCTTTCATCATGCTCGGATGTATCTTCAACTTTAATGGCATGTTGTGGTGTCATTTTTTGGCCATATTTTCCGCATTTGCCAGTAAACGCTTACAGGCCAGTGAATCTGTAGCTTTATGGTTAAATAGACTGATCGGCGGGGTTTTTATTTCGTTTGGTATCAAGCTTGCTCTCGCTGAGCGAAGTTAACAAGTTACTTAATTTCGATACGGCCACAAAAAAGCTTGGCCAGCACTGGATAGCTTTTTTGCAACGCGTTAGCAACCTTTGAAAGTTCGGAGTAACCCTTGAGTAAAGGTATTTTAATAGCGGTAAAACAAGCGATGCTTATTCCTGCATTTGCTTTTTACAATATGTTCATCGGGCTATTTGTGTCTGGTTATAGCGTCACCTCTCAACATATGAGTGAGTTAGCACTGGAAACAGAATTTTTTGCATACTCTCACCGATTGGCTGACATTTTAATCGGTCTGTCCATGTGCTGGTTTGCTTTCGCGTGCTTTTCAATTGCAAAGGCAAAGTTCACTTTTTTAACAATGTTTTCATTTGGCATGACCTGGGTTTTTGCGGGCATTTTTATAATGAATAACCCTCTGCATGACATTTACGGGTTAACAACCCTATTAATTGTTGTGCCGGTGGTATTCGCTCTGGAAATGAGGGAGTTCTATGGATCAAAAAAATTCCAAGATTTTTCAATTTTAGTGACATTAATCCATGTGGCTTTTTTCTGGGCCTTTGACAAAGGTCTGATGCCTATAGAATACAAGGGCATAACGCAAAGAATTTGGGTGGCAATTACTTTGATATGGTATGGCATTGCTGCATATCAGATGTTCATATTTTCTAACAAGCAAAGGCAGCCGGCGCCGTAATAGCGTGGCTGTTTTGAGTGTTAGATGAGCAAGATCATCTTCTGTCGTTTTGTGATTAATTGCATTTAATTGAACACCTCATTGCAATGTCAGCTTACCAGTCGTTGCAAAGCTATCAGTCCACCCGTTGCGGTGAATTTACCACTTCACGAATATA
>JAHJNE010000476.1 GCA_018820995.1 Gammaproteobacteria bacterium
ATGATCCGTGTTGCTAATGAAGATACAAATTCGCGGTCATGGCTGACGAATATTAGGGTGCCTTTGTACATTTCAAGCGCCATGTTCAGTGATTCAATCGATTCCATATCCAAGTGGTTGGTTGGTTCATCCATCACCAGAATATTTGGACGTTGCAGCATCATTTTACCAAACAACATCCGGCCTTTCTCACCACCTGACAATACTTTAACTTTTTTCTTAATATCGTCTTGTGAAAATAATAACCGTCCCAGAATGCCACGCACCGCTTGTTCGTCATCTGAAGGCTGTTTATGCTGCGCCATCCAGTCAAAAACGGTCATATCTTCTGCGAATTCGTATTCATGATCCTGCGCATAATAAGCAATGTTGCAGTTCTCAGACCACTTCACTAAGCCAGATTCTGGCTTTAATTCACCGACCAGACATTTTAATAATGTTGATTTACCGATACCGTTAGTACCTAAGATGGCAACCTTCTCGCCGACTTCGATATTCAGACTTAAATTTTTCAGTAAGTGTAAATCGCCAAAACTCTTGTTCAGACCTTCCACTTCTAACGCCATCCGGTACAGCTGTTTTTGCTGTTCAAAACGGATAAACGGGTTGACCCGGCTGGAAGCTTTTACTTCATCTAATTGAATTTTATCAATTTGCTTGGCACGAGAAGTCGCCTGACGCGCTTTTGATGCGTTGGCTGAGAACCGGCTGACGAAGGTTTGTAATTCGGCAATTTGCGCTTTTTTCTTAGCGTTATCAGACAACAAACGTTCACGCGCCTGGGTCGCCGCAAACATATATTCGTCATAATTGCCTGGATAAACGCGTAGTTCGCCGTAGTCTAAGTCCGCCATGTGGGTACAGACTGAGTTTAAGAAGTGACGGTCATGCGAGATGATAATCATGGTGCAGTTACGCTCAGACAAAACATCTTCTAACCAGTGAATGGTGTGAATATCCAAGTTGTTGGTTGGTTCGTCGAGCAGCATGATATCTGGATTGGCAAACAACACCTGCGCCAGTAATACCCGAAGTTTCCAACCCGGAGCGACCGCCGACATCGGACCAAAATGTTGTTCTACCGGAATACCAACGCCTAACAATAATTCGCCAGCACGTGATTCGGCGGTGTAACCGTCCATTTCACCAAAAGCGACTTCTAAATCGGCGACTAACATGCCGTCTTCTTCACTCATGTCCGGGCTTGAGTAAATCCGATCCCGTTCCGCTTTGACATGCCATAAATCGGCATGGCCCATAATTACAGTATCGATGACGCTGTATTGCTCAAAAGCAAACTGGTCCTGATGTAATTTCGCCACGCGCATATTTGGCTCAACCATCACAATACCGCCGCTTGGGTCTAATTCGCGGCTTAAAATCTTCATAAATGTGGATTTACCACAACCGTTCGCACCGATCAGGCCATAACGATTGCCAGAACCAAATTTAATTGAGATGTTTTCAAACAGCGGCTTCGCGCCAAATTGCATTGTAATGTTTGCGGTTGCTATCACGTGTTCATCGCCTGGCTGAGTTGCCGCAGAACCAATCTGCGACAGAAAATAATGGCCCGGATGAGATTGGAACTTTGCGTTCGTCATCCGGGATACGCCCTTAAAAAGGCGCGCCACTATACGCTTTTTGCCATCAAATTACAAAGTAATACCGCTCTTTTGGCCGCAAGTTCGCAAAGAATTCATCATTTTGTCATGCCAGCTTTCGACCCAGTGCAATAGTCAGGACAACAACGCCAGCCATTAGCCATTGTGTCATGCTAACCGTTTCACCTAACCAGAGCGCTGCCCAGTAAAAAGCCAAGAATGGCGTCAGCAGTTGTAATTGGCTTACCTGGGCGACACCACCTAACGACAAGCCTTTGTACCAGGCAAAAAAACCCAGAAACATACTGAAAATAGCCAGGTAGCCAAAGCCTAACCAGCTCTGCAGACTAACCGCATAATTAGTAGGCTGAAAATACCAGCACAATGGAATAAGAACTGGCAGCGATAACACCAATGCCCAACAAATGACCTGCCAACTGCCGATGTGCCGCGCTAACAACCCTCCTTGTGCATAACTGAGACCGCAACAAAAACAGGCAAGCACCAGCCACCAGTCACCGGTACTAAGTTGACCACTTGCCGACCCTGCTGCGTAAACCATCACCGCAGCAGAGCCAATCAGTGCACAAAGCCAAAATCCGATTTTTGGCCATTGCCGACTCAACCATGCGCCAAAAATTGCGGTAAAAAGCGGCATAATACTACTGACGATGGTGCCATGACTGGCATCGATTGTTTGCAGCGCGACTGCGGAAAAAATCGGATAGGCAAACACAGCGCCCAATGCCACGATAGTAAGCGCTGGCCAATGCACCTTGGCCGGAAATTTTTGCCGTAATACCAACAATAAAATGGCACTGAGAAAAGCCGCCACCAACGCCCTACCAGCACCTACAAACATCACTGGCAGTTCAGCAACTGCCAATCGGGTCGCTGGGATCCCGCCGGAAAACATCAATACCCCAAGGGCTCCCCAACACATGCCTTTGATCAGTTCGACCTTCGGTGGCGTCACAACTAGTTTTGCAAATGGCTCTGTTGCTATTAATTCTGACGGCACTGACGTTCCGTGAGCAGACTTATCGTCAAGCGCCGCTAACACAAGCGGCTCGGTCAATGATGAGCTTGGCACTGATTGCATGATATCTCCTACTGGACAAATTGCTGACAGCCACTACTATAGAAGACAATCAATTCGGACAATCAGGACAGTTGAAAGCTATTCGCCCAGACTGTGCAGGCAAAATTACCATGACAATTGCATTAATCAGCTGGGATCTCGATAAAAGTATTCAGGAACCTTGGTCTAAACAATTATTGTCACAAGCAAGAACAGCAATCACCATGGGCAATTGGCCTGCCGGCACAAAATTACCTTCTATTCGCGCGCTGGCATTGCAGCTGGACGTCAGTAAATTCACTATTGCCGAGCTTTACGAAAAACTCGCAGCAGAATCATTGGTGATCAGTCGACCAGGCAGTGGTGTTTATGTCGCTAAAACCAATCCTGTTGCCCTTCTGTCCGAAGCGCATGCCGGTCAAAGTGCCCTCGCCGGCGATGTCGCGTTGATGCGGCAAACTTTACAACGGGATAATGCGGTGATTAAACCTGGTGCTGGTTGGCTAATGCCAGAATGGTTGCCAATAGCTGGCCTGAAACAGGCAATGCGGGAAGTGGCTCGCCAACCTCAGTCGCTGTCGGATTATGGCCCTGCTCAAGGCAATATTTTGTTGCGTCGTTATCTGTCAGAACGTTTAGGGCAATTAAATATTCAAGCGGAACCACAACAGTTACTACTCACTTCAAGTGCCACTCACGCGCTGGATTTGTGTTTACGGCTATATCTCAAACCCGGTGATGCAGTGCTGGTGGATGATCCTGGATTTTACAATTTCTTCGCGGTGTTGCGGTTACATCACCTGAATATCATTCCTTTACCGCGGCAGCAAGACGGCCCGGATTTGCAAGCACTTGCGACATTATTGGCGCAGCATCAGCCCAAGGCTTATCTGACAAACTCAGTCCTTTCGAACCCGGTGGGTACTTGCGTCAGTCCACAAAAAGCTTTTGCTGTTCTTGAATTACTCCATCAAACCGACTGCTTGCTGATTGAAGACGATATTTACGCAGATTTTGAACAACAACCGGCTATTCGTTATGCCAGCCTCACCGGGCTTGCACGCGGCATTTATTTAGGAAGTTTATCCAAAACTATCTCAGCGGATTTAAGAGTGGGTTATATCGCCGCGAGTCCCGCCCAAATTGCCAGTTTGACAGATTTAAAGTTGATTACCGGTTCTTCAACGTCACAATCGGTAGAGCGTTTGGTGTATCAGGTTCTTACCGGAGGTTCCTATCGCCGCCATGTCGAACAATTGCGGAAAAAGTTACAAGAAGCGATGCAATCGGTGATCCCTCAGTTTAAAAAACGCGGATTTATGCCATGGCATCAACCTGATGGTGGTTATCTGCTATGGCTAAAAATGCCAAAAGACGTTAGCGCAACTGCACTTGCCACGATGCTCGAGAGACAACACATTATACTAGCGCCTGGCGGACACTTCAGTCTGCAGGCTGATGCAGACCAATTTATGCGCGTTAATGTAACTCAGTGTTTAAACCCCAAACTCTGGCAGGCCCTGGACAGCGCGTTGCAGTTGCTGGCTGTCACCAACAAACCGCAACAACCGCTCTATAGAACAGAGCAGTCCACTGTACGTCAGTAATAACAACGGTTATCCATCAACATGAGATTAGCTATGGATGGGCCGGCGCGTGCAATACCAACAGCCGGCTAGCAGCAGAATTCCCCCGACAACTGCACCCAATGCAATTGCAAGCTCGCGCACGGCGACTCCCTGAACCATCGTTGCGACCATTGGATAAGTCCATGGATCAAACATCCAGTAGTCGGGCGATCGACTGACACTCATCGCTGCCATCGTCATACTCACGCCTAGAACAAGTGCGGGTACCATGCTCGGGATCAGCCAACTGACGGTCATACCAATAACGACTATCGGCAGCGCAGCGACCAGTACCGGGCAGAGTTGCGAGACAAAAGACCAGTGTAAAATATCACCACCCTGATACCCTAGCAAAAGCAACAGGCCAATGCTCAAACCGGTCAACAGATAAAGCCACAACGAGCCAATCGCCATTAACGCCCAGGCTAACAAAGTTTTAGCAATATAGAGCTGTACCCGACTTATCGGCAAAGTCGCCATCAGTCGCCAACCATGATTTTTATGTTCAAGCGACGTCAATAACCCTGTGATGAGCGCAATATAAAGCGGCAACATAAAGCTGTACCAGAGCGATACAACCGACATCCAGTACATGTTCCAGCCTCGTTTTGCAATGAAGTCGCCGTTCCCCTCTATCACGACTAACAGCTGCAGTAGGATCACAGCAAATGGACACAACAGCGTCATGACTAAGGCCTGCGATCGTTTTAGTTTGGCGATTTCAACGCAAAACAGAATCAAAAATTTGTTCATTTTCTTGCTCCTGTAACACTTTGCCGAAAACATTGTTCAAGTGACAAACTGTCAAAATGCGACTGGAATAAGTGCGCTCCAGCGTTGATAAGCTGATAATGAATCGCTGGACAATCAATTTTACGGATCCCGGACACTTCAAGCTCGCTGGCCGATACGAGTCGCACCTGATTTGACATGCGAAGTAGCGGCAACCATTTTGCGGCGTCCGCCAAATTCAGTTGTAGCAACCCCTGCCCAGCACTCAGTAAATCATTGATCTTCCCTTCCCGTACCAGTTGTCCGTTGTGCAAGATCCCGACATGACTAGCGATTTTTTCTACTTCGTCCAGTAAATGACTGGATACCAGTACGGTCACTGCAGATTGCCTTGGAAGTCTGGCGATAAGCTGACGGATTTCATCCATGCCTGTTGGGTCCAGACCATTGGTTGGTTCATCCAACAGCAGTAATTCAGGTTCGCCCAATAAGGCATTCGCCAGCGCCAGGCGCTGTTTCATTCCAAGTGAATAGTTGCGGATTAATTTGTGCTGATCAGGTTGTAAATCAACCAACTCCAGTACCCTACTGATTTCAAGTGAAGGAATATCCTTCAGCTTGACCATCAATCGAAGAAATTCAACGGCGGTTAAATGCTCATACAGACAAGCTGAGTCAATTAAACTGCCCACCCGCGCTTTTAATGCCCTGCTCAATGGCTGGCCTAACATCGAAAATTGACCACTATCTGGACGGATCAGGCCAAGTAAAATTCGCATTAAGGTTGACTTGCCGGCACCATTGTTGCCAAGAAACCCGTAGACCGCGCCCGATGGCACTGCCATGGTTAACTGGCGCAATACCGATTGACGACCGAAACTTTTGTTGAGCTGCTGTATTTCAATTGCATTGTCCATGCTATCCCCTGACAAACCTTGCTAGTTACTCTTAGTAAACCAGCGTTATTTTCAGTGAATAACTCAAATCTCGAATCGGTCTCAGGCTTGATTTTCACTCAGTCTACAGACCGATGCTTAACGTGAGGGAAAAAGGTAGACTGCAGCAGATATTCAGCTTCAGGGGACGACTTTTGGCACGTTCAATTCGACTAAAAATGCTGTATGCACTGGTATTGCTGAGCTTTAGCTACAGTTTGTTATTAAATATTTTCCCGCTTTTATATGAAATCATCGCGAATGACCGCAACCCGCTTTCGGTACAGCTTTGGCACAAAACACATCTGGTCGATCCGGTTTCGACTTTGGTTGCGAACGTCCGCTCGGATGAACTGCATACAGCCCTGACGCAATTTATCAAAGACACTTCCGCTCAATTTACTGATATGCCGATGCAAGCGATAGCGGTGGTGGATGAAAATGCAAGGCTATTAGCGCAGGCTGGAAATTTTCAGTTTATCGCCAGCGATCTAGGTGCACAATTGCCAATAAGCTCACGTGATGATTTATCTGATGCGTTAACGGGCCACTTCAACAATGGCATTGAGTCTGTTTCAGCCAACACTTATCTGGTGATTAAAGCGTCCAATCACAGCCAATTTCGTGGGGCGATTTTGGTCCAGCAGAGTTGGCCCGCGAAGAGCTTTCCTTTGACTGCGGCAGTCCTGCTAGAACCTGAACAAGCGAAGACTCTGGCGCAGCAGGTTTTGTTATTAACGTTGTTTTTGACGCCTGCCGGCGCCCTGTTAATTTTTTTAATCAGTGCCAGACTTCGACATCGGCTTTACCAGTTGGCAGGTACCATTAATGCATGGTCTACCGGTGATTTTAGTGCAAGGATCAACATTGACGGCGTCGATGAAATCGAAGGTAGTTTTCAGGCACTGAATCATATGGCGCAGCAATTGGAAAATCGACTCGCGATGGAGCGCGAACTATCGGTTCTCAGTGAGCGGGAACAATTGGCGAGCGAGTTGCACGACACCGTAAAACAACAGTTGTTTAGCAATAATTTGCTATTAGCCGGATGCAAACAGTTGCTCCCGCAGCCGGCAATTGAGGGGCCAAGCGCGCAAATCAGTGAGCTACTTGGCGAAGTGATCCAGCAAAACCAGCTGGCTTTTTCACAAGTTAGTCAACTCGTTGAAAACCGTTTGCCGACGAGCTCTGCGCCATGTTATTTGTCGTTTGCGGAGCAAGTTCAGCAGTGGCAATCTCGAACTGGCGTCAAAGTTGAGTACAAATCGGCAATTACCGTAGAGCAATTGTCGGTCCCGATACAGCAATTATTGCAACAAGTGCTGCGCGAAGCCCTGCAAAATGTGTTTAAACACAGCAAAGCTAGCCGCGTACGTGTCAGTTTATTCCAACAAGCAGACCTGTTAAATCTGACTATCCATGACAATGGTCTGGGCGCTGACGACAAAGCAGAGCAAGGCCAGGGGCTGCAGTTGTTACATCAACGAATGCAGCAAAACGGAGGAGCTCTAACTTTCACAGCACGACAGCCACAACACGAATATCCCGGAGTACAAATACAAGTATGTCTAAAACTCTGAATATCAAGGGCGAACAGCCTATCCGGTTATTGACCGTCGATGACCATGCCTTGGTCCGTCGAGGCATTTGCCAGTTTTTACAGTTACAACCAGATTTACTGGTTGTTGCAGAAGCCGAAACTCAAGACGAAGCGTTAGCGAAGATATTGCAATACAAACCAGCGGTCGTATTGGTTGACTTATTTTTACATCAACAATTAGCCGGTATTGACCTTACTCAATCGATACGCCAACAATTTCCGCAAGTACAGGTCATTATTTTAACTTCCTATCATCAAGACCATCTTGTTCTGCCTGCGTTAGAAGCTGGCGCTATTTCTTACTTACTCAAAGATATCCAGCCTGAAGCGCTGGTATCTGCCATTCGCGCCGCCGCTCGTGGCCAGGCAACGTTGTCACCTGTGGTGGCGACAAAACTATTGCATAGCCGCCTGCGTTCAGGCGATACACTTAGTGAACGTGAAACGGAAATTCTTCGGTTTGTTGCCAACGGCTGTTCAAATGCAGAAATTGCTGACCAGCTGTGTATAGCAATAAAAACTGTGCGCACCCATGTCAGCAATATTTTAAGCAAACTGCAACTCAGGGACAGAACACAAGCTGCAGTCCATGCCTGGAAAAATGGCTTGATGTGAAATAAAAAAACCTGCGCGATGGCAGGTTTTTCTGAAGATAGTAACAATCTATCGCGTTATGCGATGGTGTTCGCTTTTGCGACGGCTTCCTGACACAGTTGGGTGATCCGGTCCCAATCGCCATTGGCAATAGCATCATCCGGCACAATCCACGAACCACCAACACAACGCACATTCGGTAGTGCTAGATATTCCAGAAAGTTTTTCTCGTTAATGCCACCTGTTGGGCAAAACCGGATATCCGAAAATGGACCATGAATCGACTTTAACGTTTTCACACCACCTGCAGCTTCTGCTGGGAAAAATTTAAAGTGGGTGTAGCCTAAGCCAGTGCCTTCCATCAATTCTGAAATAGACGCAATACCTGGGATCAGGGGAATTGGCGCTTCTTTGCCCGCAGCTAATAACTCACGGGTTAAGCCTGGGCTAATTGCAAATTTAGCACCTGCCTCAATCACTTTTTGTAACTGCTCAGCTGTGGTAACAGTACCTGCACCAACGATGGCATCAGGCACTTCAGTTGCTAAAAGCTGAATTGCTTCCATGGCGACTGGCGTGCGTAATGTCACTTCCAACACCTTGATACCACCGGCCAATAACGCTTTTGCCAACGGTACTGCCGTGGCGAGATCTTTAATCACAATCACCGGAACGACCGGGCCTTGTGCAAACAGAATGTCAGGTTGTAATTGCCAATTTTGAAAGGACATAAGATTAACTCGCCAGAATTTGTTTTAAGTAGACAGCACAGCCCAATAAACCAGGTTGCTCTGCAGTTACGACATAAGTGGCAATTTGCCGGTTAAAGTCGACAAAACGACCTTTAGCTTCAAAACGGCTACGAAACTCGCTGTCTTCGAGCAAAGGTAATAATTTAGGAACAATGCCGCCACCGACATAAACCCCACCAAAGGTGCTTAAGGTCAAGGCTAAGTCACCAGCTAAACTTCCAAGGCTGGCAAAAAATTGACCGATCACTGCGCTACATAGCTCATCAGTACCCGCTAAAGCGTGTTGGCTGATCTCAGCCGCTGTTTTCGGTTCAGCAATTAAGCCGCGATAAGAAGCTAGTGCCAGATATAAACTTTCAATACCAGGACCAGATAACAACCGCTCTGGCGACACATGACCATAATGCGCCGCTAAATAACGTTGAATAAACCATTCCTGCTCATTTTGTGCGGTCCAATCGACATGTCCACCTTCTCCCGGCAATGGAATATAGCCGTGAGCCGTGGGGATCAAATGCCCAACGCCTAGGCCCGTTCCGGCGCCAAGTACTGCCATTGGTTTGGTTTCGTCAGTGATACCTGGACCAAATTTGACTTTCTCATCCTCGGTTAAAGCCGGTAGACACATAGCCACCGCAGTAAAGTCGTTCAGGACAATAAATTCAGCCAAACCCAATTCTGCTTTGGTTTGTGAAATCGAAAACTGCCACGAAAAGTTGGTCATTTTGACGATATCGCCATTCACCGGGCAGGCGATAGCTACAGCAACGTGTGCGATATCGGTTAACTGCTGTGAGCTGCGGTAATAATTCAGCGCCAAAGCTAAAGTCGCAAAATCGGCACATGGATAGACCACAACATGATCAAGCCCTAAAGTGTCCAGATTGACCCGGCTAAAACGGGCATTGGTGCCACCGATATCGGCGACAATGGCATGTTTAACCATTCAGATGTTCCTCTGTGGTAAACAGGCTGCAAGCGCCCTGCTCGGCACCGGTCAACACCGTACGCAGTCCACCGAAAATTTCCCGGCCCATGCCGTAGTAACTTTCAGACATGTCACGGGTTGCTGCTTCACGTTTAGCTAGTTCTTCATCAGAAACAAAGACCTGGAGCACACCCGTTTCACCATCAACCAGCATCAAGTCACCGGTCTGGATTTTAGCGATCACTCCACCATCAACCGCTTCCGGTGTGACATGGATAGCCGCCGGCACTTTGCCTGACGCACCGGACATCCGGCCATCAGTGACTAAGGCAACATGGAAACCGCGGTCTTGCAACACACCAAGTGGTGGTGTCAGTTTATGCAGCTCTGGCATGCCACAGGCTTTCGGTCCCTGGAAACGCACAACCACAATACAATCTTTGTCTAACTCACCGGCTTTAAACGCCGCGTCAAGCTCATGTTGGCTAGAAAAAACGACTGCTGGAGCTTTGACAATTTCAGTCCCTGGACGTAGCGCCGATGTTTTGATTACACCGCGGCCAACGTTGCCAGAAAGCACCTGCAAACCGCCGTGGTCTTTAAATGGCTTGGCTACGGTAGCCAATACCGTGTCGTCACCTGACACTGCAGGACAATCAATCCATACCAATTTGCCATCTTGCATCACTGGAACTTGCGTATAACGACGCAAGCCAAAACCAGCGACCGTATTCACATCTTCATGTAGCAAACCAGCATCCAACAATTCTTTAATCAGGAATGCCATGCCACCAGCGTGCTGGAAGTGGTTAATATCGGCCTGACCGTTTGGATAAATACGAGTCAGTAAAGGCGTTGCGTTCGATAAATCAGCGAAATCATCCCAATTGACAATAAAGCCAGCCGAACGCGCTACGGCCACTAAATGCATCGTGTGATTGGTAGAACCACCGGTTGCTAACAAGCCAACAATACCGTTCACCACGGCTTTTACATCAACAATATGGCCTACTGGCATATAGTCGGTGCCTAAATCTGTCAAACGCGTAACTTGACGCGCAGCAGCTTTCGTTAATTCGTCACGAAGCTCTGTACCGGGATTAACAAATGAAGACCCTGGTAAATGCAAGCCCATCATTTCTACAACCAGTTGATTCGAGTTGGCCGTGCCGTAAAAAGTACAGGTCCCGGCACTGTGATATGAAGCAGATTCGGCTTCGAGTAATTCTTCTTTCCCCACTTTGCCTTCGGCATAAAGCTGGCGAACGCGAGCTTTATCTTTATTTGGTAAACCAGACGGCATTGGACCGGCCGGAATAAACACAAAGGGCAAATGACCAAAACTGAGAGAGGCCATCAACAAACCAGGGACGATTTTATCGCAAATACCCAGCATCAAACCGCCGTCAAACATGTTGTGAGACAACCCCACCGCCGCTGACATTGCGATAATATCGCGACTTAATAAACTGAGTTCCATGCCCGGCTGACCTTGGGTCACACCATCACACATCGCCGGAACGCCACCTGCAAATTGCGCCACGCTGCCAATATCTGCCACAGCTTGTTTAATGATTGCCGGATACGATTCGTAGGGCTGATGCGCAGACAACATATCGTTGTAGCTGGAGATAATACCGATATTGGCTTTGGTCAGACTGCGTAAGTCTGATTTGTCCTGCGAATTACAGGCAGCAAAGCCGTGAGCGAGGTTACCGCAGGCTAAAGCGCCGCGATGTGGGCCGCGGATACGGGCTTGTTCGATTCTCTGAAGATAAATAGCGCGACTTTTTTCACTGCGCGCCATGATCCTGTCTGTAACTTGCTGGATAACCGGATGCATGATGACCTCTATTTGGCTGCGAACATCACCGTCAACTCAGGAGCGGTGTGGTGTATAAATGCACGGATCGGCATCGCCAATTCGTCTCTGGCGCTTTGCGCCTGTTCTAACACTGTCAGTTTAGACTCTCCAACCAGGTGCAAAAATAAGGCTCGGCTGTTGAGTAAACGTCGTTTACTGAAAGAAATTCGTTGATACGGTGCTGTTGTCGGATTGACTGCCAGTAAATCCGGCGCATCTTCAGCCAGACCTGCAGTGACTTCAGCACTACATGGAAATAACGAAGCGGTATGACCATCTTCGCCCATTCCCAGAATTACTGCGTCAAAAGTTGGCAGATGTTTCACCCGTTGCAATAGTTCAGGTATTGCATCTTCAGCACGCGCTGTTGCTGCATACAAACTAATAAAAGTGGCCGCGCTCGCATGCTGTTGTAATAACGTGGCTTTCACCAACCTCTCGTTACTATCAGCTTCGGTGTCAGGCAAAAACCGATCATCCGCTAAGGTGATAGTGACTTTAGACCAATCTAACGGGGTCTGAGATAACTTCGAAAATAATGCTTGCGGTGTGCGACCACCAGACACAACCAAATAGGCTGCGCCACGTTTTGCAATGGCATCCGTTAGGATCAGCGTTAAACGGTCGGCAAAATCTTGATTCAGTGCTGCACTATCAGCAAATTGACAGAGTTGCATGGCTATTCGTCCCAGTTCCGATCGTCACGAGCCAATAAAGATATGGCTGCCACTGGTCCCCAGGTACCCGCCTGATACGCTTTTGGCGGCTCATTATTTGCTTTCCACGCACCTAAAATACCGTCAACCCATTTCCAGGCTTGTTCAACTTCGTCACGACGGACAAATAAATATTGGTTGCCTAACATCGCTTCTAACAACAGGCGCTCATAGGCATCAGCAATGCGCTGCGACTTAAAGGTCTCATCAAAGCTTAAATCGAGTTTGCTTTGTTGCAGCTGCATGTTCTCGCCAAGACCTGGAATTTTGTTCATGATCTGAATTTCAACACCTTCATCGGGTTGTAACCGAATGATCAGCTTGTTAGCAGGCAACTGTTTGTAAGTTTCATGAAATATGTTGTGCGGTTGTGGTTTAAAACAAATAACCACTTCTGAGACTTTGTTCGGCATGCGTTTACCAGTGCGCAGATAAAACGGCACACCAGCCCAACGCCAGTTGTCGATGTCGACTTTGATTGCAACAAAAGTTTCAGTTTTACTATTTGGCCGCGCGTCGGGCTCTTCCAGATAACCTGGAACCGAAGAACCGCTGACAAAACCGGCGCTATATTGGCCACGTACGGTTTTTTCTTGCACGTTTTGCAAATTGATCGGCCGTAACGCTTTTAACACTTTTAATTTTTCATCACGGATACTATCCGCATCGAGACTGGCTGGCGGTTCCATCGCAATCAGCGACAATACTTGCAACAAGTGGTTTTGTACCATGTCGCGCATTTGACCCGCGTCATCGTAGTAACCCCAGCGCCCTTCTACCCCAACTTCTTCCGCAACAGAGATCTGCACATGGTCGATGGCATTGTGGTCCCAGTTCGATGCAAAAATCGCATTGGCAAAACGCAGCGCTAACAAGTTCAGCACTGTCTCTTTACCTAAGTAGTGATCGATCCGGTAGATTTGTGATTCTTTGAAATATTTCGCCACTTCGTCATTAATAACTTTTGACGATTCCAAACAATGGCCAATTGGTTTTTCGAGTACCACTCGTGATGGCACCACTGATAAACCAGCTAAATCCAAGCCTTGGCAAATATTGCCAAATAAAGAAGGTGCAGTTGCAAAATAGCTCACTGGGATCCGGTTTTTAATATCAGTCACATCAGCGAGCTTTAGATAATCTTGTTCTTTGGTTAAATCAATTTGCACATATTGCAGTTTTGATTTGAGGCGCGCTAACACATCTGCATCTAGCGGCTCTTTGACGAATTTCTGTAAGTTAGTTTCAACAACTTCAAGGTAATCGTCATGCGTGAGTTGATCGCGAGCGACACCGGTAATGCGGCTGTCGGCATGAAGCAAACCCGCTTTTTCCAGCTGATATAATGCTGGCAGAAGTTTGCGGCGCGCTAAATCGCCTTTGGTGCCGAATAAAATGAGATCACAGGCTTTACTAGAATGTGCTGTTGCTGTCATGAAGCTGACCCTTGATTAGATGTAATTTTACAACACTTAGCCGCATACTAGCCGAGTGTTTGGCGGTTGTAAACCGGATAAGTTGTAATTAAATTACAACTTACTTAAAGTTTTGACGTTGCCTATATCTTAAGGCAGTCTTTACCATGTATCATGATTTTCGTCGTAACTTTATCATTTTTGTTGTTGCTGTACCGGTTGGGTAACAAAATAAATTACCAAATGTAGCGCCGGCGATCAGCAAATCAACAACACCACTCGATCTTAATAGAGAGCACGGCTTTACTTAGACGCACGTGCCAGACTAAGCAGGAACCACCGGATGAATGTGCTGGAAAAAATAGTTAATAGTGTCAATAGTTTCAGTAAATCTGAGCGCAAAGTTGCTGACGTCATTCTGGCCAATCCGCAAACCACTATTCATAGCAGCATTGCTGCACTTGCTAAAATGGCTGATGTCTCTGAGCCGACCGTCAATCGGTTTTGTCGCCGCTTAGATACCAAAGGTTTCCCTGATTTTAAACTGCATCTGGCGCAAAGCCTTGCCAACGGCACGCCTTATGTCAATCGGCATGTCGAAGAAGATGATGGTCCGGAAGCCTATACCGCAAAGATTTTTGAATCAACGATGGCCGCACTGGATGCTGCCCGGCAAAATGTTGATATTAATACAATTAATCGTGCGGTTGACGTACTTACACAGGCAAAGAAAATTTCATTTTTTGGTTTAGGCGCTTCGGCTTCCGTTGCTCACGACGCCCAAAACAAATTTTTCCGTTTTAACGTGCCGGTTGTTTGCTTTGATGACATCGTGATGCAGCGGATGAGTGCTATTAATAGTACTGAAGGCGATGTTGTTGTTTGTATCAGTCATACCGGTCGTACGAAAAATCTTTGTGATATCGCCGCCATCGCCCGCGAGAATGACGCCACTGTGATTGGTGTTACCGCTTACGATAGTCCTTTGGCAAAAGAATGTACCTTGGTGCTTTCATTGGATGTGCCGGAAGATACTGACATGTATATGCCGATGGCTTCGCGCGTGGCGCAATTGGTACTAATCGACATCCTGGCCACTGGTTTTACCCTACGACGTGGTACTAAATTCCGTGAAAACCTGAAGAAAGTAAAAGACAGTTTACGTGGTTCGAGATTCGAGAAAAAAGACTTTTAAGCCGCTTTGACTGGTCAGAGTTGCTCTTTGTTGTAATTTTTCTCCAAATTGTCGCTATATTCTGTAATTAAATTACATTACACTGCAACCATCTTCACCAGACTACCCTCTGCTCTGGTGAACTCTTTTTAAATCAACAGGCAGGAGCAGCACATGCCAAGAAGAACGAAAATTGTGGCCACTTTAGGCCCGGCAACAAATACCCAGGCCGCAATTGAAAAATTGATTCTGGCTGGTGCCACCGTGTTTCGCTTTAACTTCTCGCATGGCAGTGCTGAAGATCACATCCAACGTGCTGTCATGGTGCGTGCCGCAGCAGCCGCAACCAATGCTCATGTCGCCATTTTAGGTGATCTGCAAGGCCCAAAAATTCGTGTTTCTACTTTTGTTAATAGCAGTGTTGAGCTGATTGAAGGCCAAGACTTTGTACTGGATGCCACCCTCGCCAAAGGTTTAGGTGATGAAACGCAAGTCGGTATTGATTATAAAGAGCTACCAGGTGACGTGAAACCAGCCGATGTGTTGTTGCTGGATGACGGTCGTATTCAGTTGGTCGTTGATAAAGTTGAAGGCACTCGAATTCTAACGAAAGTTTCAGTCGCCGGTAAATTGTCTAATAACAAAGGCATTAACCGCTTAGGTGGTGGTTTGTCTGCCCCTGCCCTGACCGATAAAGATAAAGCTGACATTGCACTTGCTGCAAAAATTGATGTGGATTATCTGGCAGTCTCTTTCCCTCGGACCGGTGATGATTTACGTCTGGCACGTAACTTAGCGCGTGAAGCAGGTTCTGAAGCACTCATCGTTTCAAAAGTTGAACGTGCAGAAGCCGTTGCAGATGACGAGACATTGGATGACATCATCCGTGCATCCGATGCAGTGATGGTTGCCCGCGGTGATTTAGGCGTAGAAATTGGCGATGCTGAGTTAGTGGGCCAACAAAAACGTATTATTGCCCGCTCACGTCAGTTAAACCGTGTGGTGATTACCGCTACACAAATGATGGAATCGATGATTGAAAGCCCGATGCCGACACGAGCCGAAGTAATGGACGTTGCCAATGCAGTCCTAGACGGCACAGATGCTGTGATGTTGTCTGCTGAAACAGCTGCCGGTAAATATCCGACTGAAACAGTTAAAGCGATGGGCCGGGTTTGTGATGGTGCGGAAAAACATCCAAAAGTCATGTCATCAAAACACCGGATGGATGTCACTTTCACAGAAATCAGTGAGACCATTGCTTTGTCGGCAATGTACGCAGCGAATCATCTTGATGGAATCAAAGCCATTATCGCACTAACTGAATCTGGCTACACCGCGAAGTTAATGTCTCGGATCACCTCCTCACACGCTATTTATGCTTTATCGCGTCATGTGAAGACTTTGAACAAAATGGCGTTGTATCGCGGTGTGTATCCGGTGTTTTTTGACAGCCATGGCATTAGCAATGATCATCTCGCTGACGATGCTATTGCAGCCGTGAAAAAAGCCGCAGGACTACAAACTGGTGACCTGGTGATCCTTACCCATGGTGATGTGATGGAAACAGTTGGCGCTTCTAACACGTGCCGAATCGTGACGGTAAAATAAACCTTAGCTCGACATCAGTTAAAGGTCGCTCATAAAAAATGCCATCATTGATGGCATTTTTTGTTTCTATGCGGTCATTTGTACATCTTCGATGCTAGATCTGAATCGACTATCAACGATTAATCAAGCACATAGCAGATAACCTGGTCGTTCCTTCAAACTAAGTTGCCAATAAGCATCAAGCAAGCCTGCGCCGATCAAGTCGCCACTGTTTTAACATCGGGGCAAGCGCAGTAACTGCTGAGCCAATGACCACTAATATCGCACCTAACACTGACCAACCATTTAATGCTTGCGGAATTGGTGCCGCAGGCCATAACCAGGAAGCCAGGTTTGCAAAGAAAATAGTCAGTAGCGGCGTGATGGCAAGCACAGCACTTACTTTTGAGGCTTCCCAATGCTGAAGTGCTTCAGCGAAGGCACCATATGCCACAATCGTATTCAGGCAGCAAAATGACAATAGTCCCCATTGCAACAGTGACAATTGAGCCATGGGCGAGATATCAATAAATGGAGTAAAACAAAATGCGCCTGCTACGTAAATAAACCACATAATTTGTTGTGAATTAAAATGCATCAGCAGTTGTTTTTGTGCCAGCGCATAAGTCGCCCAGGTAATAGCTGCAACAATGACTAACAACACACCGAGACTGTCCTGACCTACTTTAGTTAAGAGCAAAAATAAGCGATCATTAAAAAACAACAACAAACCAAACACCAAAACAGCAGCCCCGATTTTTTGCCACAACAACATATGTTCACGGAAAATAAAAATGCCACCTAACATCATCAAAAACGGTGCGAGTTGGATAACCACTTGGGCTGTTTCCGCGTTCAGTAAATTCAGTCCCTGCAAATACAAAATGTAATTAGATAACAAACCAACTACTGCAATGAGCAAAAGCGAACGGGTTTTACCGATTAATTTTCCAAACTTGGGTAATGCTTTTTGATTCACCAGCACCATAGTGACAAACACCGCTGCCACCAGAAAACGCACCCAAGTGATGGTGTTGGCAGTTAATTCAGTCAGCACGACTTTTAGCGCTATAGGTAACATGCCCCACAATACAGCTGTCGTTAATGCCAGAAAAAAACCAGTCAGACTTTTGCCAGACGCTTGGTGCATAGTAAATTCCGTTGGTAGAGGGTTGAGGCCTTGTTATGTCTGAGGTACCTGTCGCTCACAGTTTGCTGTGGACATCTTAAGAATTTTCGCCGGCATGTTATGGTTTACTAAAGCTACGGTTAAAATACTTAAAAAGCTCACTTATGCCCTGCTTGCAGGGAAAAACAAATGGGCGCAACTTGGAACGGGCGCTATTTTCGCTGTTTTTAGTGCGGCTGTCGCTGAATTTCGTACAGTTTTAGCAACCTTTAGTCATATGGTTCGAATGCGAATTTTTACCTTACTATTTTATATTCTTTGCGTTGCATCAATAACATTAAACTGACAATTTCGGATACTAAAGCACGTTGCAGGTGATGAGAGCATCTAATTTAACCCAGCGTATTATTGACACGCCGAGGGTTGAGGAAGTGAATGTCTCGTCCCTATTCAATCAGTACAAGGAAAAGGAACCACAGATGAGTCACGCCATTCGTAAAATTGGCTTATTAACTTCCGGCGGTGATGCGCCTGGCATGAATGCAGCCATTCGTGCTGTCGTCCTCACCGCGGCAGCACAAGGGATTGAAGTTCTTGGTTTTAAGCATGGTTTTAACGGCATTTTTAATTCTGAAATTCAGCCCTTAAGCCGACCTGAAGTGCTACATATCATTCAACATGGCGGCACTGTGTTAAAAAGTGCCCGTTGCAAGCAATTGCAAGAAGTTGGAGGTCCGGAAAAAGCGGCGACTATCCTGAATCATCTGGGGATCGATGCGCTGATTGTGATCGGTGGTGATGGAAGTTTTCGGGGTTGTCAGGCGATCGCAAAATTTTATCAAGGCCAGATTGTCGGGATCCCCGGCACTATTGATAACGATGTCGACGGTACGGATTTCACCATTGGATTTGCCACAGCGGTGGATACCGCTTTGGATGCTCTTGATAAAATTAGAGATACCGCGGACGCTTTTGAACGAATTTTTTTAGTCGAAGTTATGGGGCGCCACACAGGTTATCTGGCTTTAGCCGCCGGCATTGCCAGTGGTGCCGAACAAATCATCTGCCCGGAGTATGGTCCTGTCGATGTGATTGATCTGCAAAACGATATTCGTCAGATGCAACAACAATATGGGAACGGTAGTTATATAGTTGTGATTGCAGAAACAATGTACCCAGCTGGGGCGACCGCATTAGCTGCTGAACTAACGGCTGCGACCGGCACCGAATGCCGTGCTTGTGTGCTCGGCCACATGCAACGAGGTGGCAGTCCGGTTGGTTCCGACAGGATCCTGGCAACAAAATTAGGCGCCTTTGCTGTCGAGCAACTTTTACTGGGGAATGCCCATTTGATGATGGCCGGTGAGTTGAGTGGTCTAGCGAGGTTATTTCCACTGAGTTTAACCGGCGATAAGAAAAAACAACCGGATGGTTATTTACTGGACTGGCAACAACGACTGCTGCAAGACAGTCATCAGATATGAACTGTCTATAGTCTCGGCTCTTCTGCCTTCCCGTGTTTATAGTGAACAGCTAAGTTCGAAACTATCATCGCGGTGGTGCTGTGTATTGTAGATGTTGCTTTAGCGACAAAAACTACCGCTCGGCTTAGTACTGCAGTACTTTGTACTGTCTGAGCGGTAGTTCTTAATCAAATACGAATAGTTAAATTACGAACTAAAAACCGTTTTTACCCGATCTTTGTAACTACGACTGACCTTGACCGCTTGGCCATTCGTCAGCATCAGTTGATGTTCGCCGTTTGGCAACATCTGCAGCTTAGCAATTGTGTTCACGTTGACAATAG
>JAHJNE010000477.1 GCA_018820995.1 Gammaproteobacteria bacterium
GTGGTGAAGAAACTCATTGAAGTGCCCCTTGTTTAAAAGCCGGCCACCAGCATGAGTGAGTGAAGCTATATCGTCTGTCTGCTGGCGCACTTTGCTGGTGATTTGCTTTACGGCGACTCAGAGGGCAGGGATATACAAAGTTACTTTGGCACCACACAACTTTCCAGGTTGCTTTCACTGACGAAGAGTTAGCCGGCGGGTAGGGGAATGCGGATGATGTAATTGTCGCAACCTCCCGGATTCCCTGGATCATTGGCGCCAATTTTATCAGCAACGGGACAGACTTTTTGATCATGAAGATCAGTGCGATAGATTGCTGTGCCTAAGTCCGATAACGCATCCAGCACTGCCTGATCTGGCAATACCACAGATCCATATTTTTTCGGACCGGCACTTACCAATGCGATTTTAGGCTGGACTGCTTGTAAGAATGCTTTGCGACTGGATGTGACTGAACCATGATGTCCAACCTGAAGAATATCCGCCTGAACATCAGCGGCAAAATTGTCTAGCAGGTACTTCTCCGTTGCCCCAGGCGCGTTATGCCATTGTGCTCTGCCGCCAGATTCTGCGTCCCCGGTCAGTAGTACTGTGGTTGTTCCTAATTGCAGTTTCAGCACTACTGAATAGAGGTTCGGATCATGGCTTGGTCGGGTGCCTACATGTAACACTTTGGCGCTTGCCTGATGTCCTAGTTGAATTTCCTGCCCAGCGCTGAATAGGCTGGCACAGTGACCAGACGACTGTAAGCGTCGTGGGCAGGGTTGCGCCACAGCGGTATGGTACAAAATGTGCGGATTTGCCTGCAAAAAAGTTCTGAATTTCTGATAACCCTCGGTTTTATTCACAATGCCAGGCTCCCACATCGTCTTGACGTCAAAACACTGTAAAACGGGCAGTAGCTGGCTTAGATGGTCTTCATGCGGATGGCTTAAAAACACATAATCCAGTACCGGAGCTTTGGCATACGCTGTGACATCAAGGTCACCCAGACTGCGGCAATGCGGTTGATTGAAGCGACCCAGCGCACCATTCAGGTAGGCGACCAACCGACTTTTGGAGCCAAGCTTATTGTTGGTTTTTTTATCATCAGCAGAGCCAGCGTCGAATAACAGCCTGAAATCCGCGCCTTCGACAAGAATTGCTAAGCCGGTGCCAATGTCAATCAGATGCAGCCGAAACTGCGCTGGTTTTTGCATCACTTGTTGTAATTGCTGCAAAGAATAAACTGCTTCAACCGGCAGAGATTGAGCCGGCCACGGGTGTGCTTGCAGCTTCAAGCTCAGACTGAAGCTAACGACACAACTGAGCATCCAGGCGTAATAACAGCTCACTTTAAACGTGTTTTTGACGCTGTTCATGTATTGGTGTTTTGCTGCTGCCGGTCAAGCCGCTGTCTGAGCTCGCTGCAAGCCTGGAACACAGCTTCGTCTTTAATCGGATCCAGTTTTAATTGATACTGCGCCAACTGATCTTTAAACGGAACTTTTGGCGCATTGTTGCCTTTTAAGCTGTGTAAGTTCAGTTTAAGTTCGAGTTCTCCCACCACTTTTTCCAGGGCCCCGTAGACAATTTTCACCGATAGGCCGGTCAAAAACGCCACTGCCGGCACTGAAACGCCATCCATGTCCAGGGTGTCCATATTAAAAATGTTGACCACCACCCAACCCAGTGTTGCTCCGAGCATGATTCTGGAAAAAATACCGGTAAAAACGTCGGGGTCAAATTCACGAGATTGCGAAATATCGTTGACCTTTTTGAGCAAATAGACGCAGCTGCCAAGCCCACCCCATAATAGTCCAGATAACACCGGGTAATAATGCACAGAATAATCGGATAAATTGATCAAGCAGTTACAATCAACTGCAACCGCGTTGTAGGTGTATAGATTGGTGATCACCAGTGATGATAAGCAAACCAGCAAAAAAACCAGATTCCAGACGTATAACCAGGTGATATTCGGATTTTTCGAATGAATAATACTGGCGCCAGTGACGGGGAAGGTGATGCTGCACAATCGGGTATAAGCCATCACAATGTTGGTGGTGCACAAGGCCTGGCGCTCGGCACTATTTTGGTCCGCAGTCGCGACACAAAACTCAATCAAATCCACTTTCCAGCGCTCAGACGGCATCATTGGATCGGACGTTAGTAATAAATCCGGGCGATATTTGCAAAGTTCCAGTACTTCGCGGGCGGTAATCGTTGTCGAAAGATTGAGACTATTTGGTGAGCTCTGACTCATCGTGTATTCCCTGGCAGTCTGAGTGAATTCAGCTGAACTGCATTTTTCGTCCATAAATACGGCGACTGCGTCACTGCCCATGTCGGAAAAGACAGGCCCTCATTCGTGCCGAATGAAGATCAATAAGATCTAAATTAGCTCATTAAATTTAGTGGGTTCCCGGCAAAAATCCAGTCAGGCGGAGGGGCATTCTTTTATTATCGTTGAACCTACGCAATCGGTGGAACTTGGCGTAATAGTTATTTTTGAGGATCGCAGAGGGATGCACAGAGACTTGGTTCTATTGAGATGTTGGACTGTACATCAGATAGCGTATACCAGATGTGCTGCAGTTGCTGCTGATTCCGTTGCATTGCTTGCTGACTGAACACTAAATAGAGCGGCTGATGGAAAAAGACCGGATGCAATTCCTGGATCAGTGAAGCCGCATCGCTGTTCGCAAGTTGCTGTTGCGCCACGACACGTGATTGGACATAACCATCAATTCTTCGGTTGACTGTTAGTTTGATCACGGCATTGGCTTCGGCTTCAATCGGGGTATGTACACCCATTTCCTTAAGCATACTGGCCGCGATAAATCCTTTTGGAGCCGCGATGCCAAACCGCACACCACTGAAGTTCTCTCCATCCCAACTCAGTCCATTTTGTTTTAACGTATAAACATAATAATCGACCACAAACATCGCCCGGGAGGGATCGGGGTCGCCATTGGGCAATTGGGGAAACATCATTGAAGTTGAGCGTTGTTGGGTCCAGCCTACGCCAATAGCACCATCAATAGCGCCGGTCGATACTGCATGTAAGCATCGGATCCAAGGCAAACTGATTAATTGAAACTCGATACCCAGCATGTCGAGCGCGGTAGCAGTAATAATATTATGGGTGCCCGTGACTTGGCGATCGCCAACCAAGGCTGTCGGTTCAGCCTTAAGATCAAGGGCCGCATCGTGGCAAAGTTGCAGTTGCTGCGCATTTGTTTTGCAACTTATGATGAATAATAAAAGCAGCCATCCAGTTCTGAGACTAAGTCCTCTAGTCACAAGGTTTCCTGAGCATTCAACAAATCATAGTAAAACTATAGTTTGATCACCTTAGATAACAAGCGAAAATGCGACAACAAGTGATCAAATTGAATATTGATGGTTGGGATTGAAAAACCTGTAGCTGGGATCAATGATCAGAAAGCAGCGATGTAACGAACGATGTAACTCACGCAACTGACACAACGCAAGCAACTAAGGAAAATCCATGAGCACAAACGGCTATACCCCGCCGAAAGTCTGGCAATGGGATCAACAAAATGGCGGCGCTTTTGCCAGTATTAATCGGCCCATTTCTGGCGCGACGAAGCAAAAAGAATTACCAGTTGGCAAGCACCCGTTACAACTGCATTCATTGGCCACTCCGAATGGCGTCAAAGTCACCATTATGCTGGAAGAATTGCTGGCTGCTGGCCACAGCGGTGCTGAATACGATGCCTGGTTGATCAATATTCGTGAAGGCGATCAATTTGGCAGTGGTTTTGTTGAGATTAATCCAAACAGTAAAATTCCGGCGTTGCTGGATTTGTCCGGCGATAAACCGCAGCGGATCTTTGAGTCCGGCGCAATTTTGCTTTATCTGGCTGAAAAATTTGGCGCTTTTTTACCAACCGATCTGGCAAAGCGTACTGAAGTGTTGAATTGGTTATTCTGGCAAATGGGCAGTGCGCCTTTTGTTGGCGGCGGTTTTGGCCATTTTTACGCGTACGCGCCGGAAAAATATGAATATCCGATCAATCGATATGCGATGGAAGCCAAGCGGCAACTTGATGTACTTGATCAGCAACTGGCAAAGCACGAATTTATCGCAGGTGATGAATACAGCATTGCCGACATGGCAATTTGGCCGTGGTATGGCGGATTAGTGTTAGGGCGGCTTTATGAGGCCGCAGAATTTTTAGACGTGCAAATTTATACCCATGTCCAGCGCTGGGCCAAAGCCATTGATCAGCGACCGGCGGTGCAGCGTGGCATCAAAGTAAATCGCAATTGGGGTGAGCCGGAAGGGCAACTGCCTGAGCGGCACAGTGCTGAAGATTTCGCTAACATCAGCAATACATAGCATGTCGTCGGCCGTGGTTTAGTCGTCGCTGTGCTGCTCGCGAGGTGATGGAACTTCTGACACAATTTGCGCTGGCGGCATGGTCTGCGCAAAAGGCAAGGCAGCCAACGCCTGTTGTTGGTAGTTCAGCACCATTGTTTGCTCGTCAAGGCAATAATTCGCAATGGCACTGTGCATGCTTTGCATCAGCTCTGCCTGGCCAATGGGCTGCTGTTCAGTCGGCAAACCAGAGTTCTGAGGTGCGTCAGGAACCGTCGCAGCGGGTTTGAACCGGTAAAAACCAGTGCGGATCACCGGTTCAAAGCCGCGCTGTAACTTATGTTCGCCTTGCGCGCCAGCGTCAAAAGCCTGTAAACCCTGCTCGATACAATATTGAATACCGCTGTAATAACAACATTCAAAATGTAGCCGGTCATAAGTTTCAGTGCAGCCCCAA
>JAHJNE010000478.1 GCA_018820995.1 Gammaproteobacteria bacterium
CAAGTGCCGCAAATTCAATTGATGGATTTAAAACAACAAGTTTTAAAAAATGGTCTGGCAGATGGCACGCTGGCGCAAATTCGTCAGACCTTAAAGCGCGGGCAACAAGTGATGCTGTTCCTGAACCGGCGTGGTTTTGCCCCCGCGCTGATTTGCCATGAATGTGGCTGGCTAACCGAATGTCTGCACTGTAGTGCATTTACCACCTACCACAAACAAAGCCGGCAACTGGTTTGTCACCACTGTGCAGCAACCCGACCGGTTCCCCATCAATGTGGTCATTGCGGCAGTACGCAACTAGCTCCGGTTGGTCAAGGTACTGAACAACTGGAAGAACAACTGGGAAAGTTAATCCCGGATTTTCCCATTACCCGGCTTGATCGCGACAGTACCAGACGCAAAGGCAGTCTCGAAGCACATCTGGATATGATTCAATCAGGCACGCCACAGCTTATTATTGGCACGCAAATGTTAGCCAAAGGCCACCACTTTCCAGCGGTCAGCTTAGTTATTGTGGTGGATGTCGATGGCGCCTTATACAGCAGCGACTTTCGGGCGTCCGAGCAACTGGCGCAATTATTAACACAAGTATCGGGACGCGCTGGTCGAGGCGATATTGCCGGCAAAGTTTTGCTACAAACCCATTATCCCGGCCATCCGCTGCTCCAGGATGTGATTCAAAACGGTTATCACTCTTTTGCACGCAGCGCTTTGCTGGAACGTCAGCAAACCCGCTTACCACCCTATCAACATATGGCGATGTTTCGCGCTGAAGCGCTGGATTCAACATTGTGTCAGCAATGGCTCGACCTGCTGCAGCAACAGACTGCACTGATGGCGCAACAATCTCCCTTACAATGGCTGGGCCCGGTGAAAGCGCCGCTGGAGAAAAAAGCCGGAAAATTTCGTTGGCAATTGCAGTTATTCAGCCCGGACCGTAAAGCGCTGCACCAACTGCTGACGTTACTGATCCAGCAGATCCAAGCTTCCGCTTTAAGTAGAAAAGTAAAATGGCAACTTGATGTTGATCCACTCGATTTAAGCTAAAAAGCGCGTTCGATGCACCTTAGAAAACCACAATAACGCCAAGGTTAAGGGTGTCATTTGGAACGGTTTTCAGTAGAATGAGCTATGAGCTGTTAAAAAGTGTGATTCAAAATCCTGTTATGCCGCATAAAGATTATGTCAAAGCCGCCCGACCGGCGCCCCGACCCAGAAAAAAAACCAACGCCCCTGCCCCGATCCCGAAGTTACTGATCGCAGCAGTGTCGCTATTGCTGATTATTTTTGGTTATTTCTTGTGGCATATCTCTCATCGTCCAGGTGCTGAAGCACTGGCTGAGCAGGCAAAAGCACCAGCACCCGTCGTAGTGAAAGACGAACTACCAGCTAAGCCATCCAAAGAGCCCTACACCTATATAAAAGAGCTGGAAAACAAAGAAATTCAAGTCACTGCAGATGAGTTGGACGCCAAAAGACCAGCCACTTTATATTGCGGTGCCTTTAAAGAACTGGACGGCGCACAGCAGTTAAAAGCAAAAATCGCTTTTGCCGGTATCGTCTCCACCATCAAAGAGTCTTCCGGCAAATATCGGGTTGTCGTTGGACCTTATACCAGCCGTCGCCATGCGCAAAATGACAAAAATAAGCTGAAGCGCAGCAAAATTGCAGATTGCTATATCTCCTAATCATCTGTCTCCCCTTCAGTATTATTTCAAATGAAACAGCCGGTACATTGCGAACGGCTGTTTCATTGATTGCCCAGCTCAAAGTATAAAAGCAGCAACGGTAGGCACTGAATTCAACTCCCTGCTTGAAAATGTGACTGCTCACCCCTATTTCTGCTGTTAATGTTCCTCTTACGTTTGTGCGACTGCACGCGTCCCGTTTTCAGATAAAGAGATATCATGACTACAATCGTTTCTGTACGCCGTAACGGCCAGGTCGCTTTAGGCGGTGATGGCCAGGTCACCCTTGGCAATACTGTAATGAAAGGCAATGCCCGTAAAGTACGCCGCCTTTATCATGGCAAAGTCATTGCTGGTTTTGCCGGCGGTACTGCTGATGCATTCACCCTTTTTGAACGCTTCGAAGCCAAGCTTGAACTTCACCAAGGGCATCTGATGCGCGCCGCAGTAGAACTGGCAAAAGACTGGCGCACGGACCGCATGCTGCGAAAACTAGAAGCCCTACTTGCGGTGGCCGACGCCAACTGCTCTCTCATCATCACTGGTAATGGTGATGTCATTCAGCCGGAGCAAGACTTAATTGCCATCGGCAGCGGTGGCCCTTTTGCGCAAGCTGCGGCGACTGCGTTATTACAAAACACCGAGCTCAGTCCACGAGACATCGTTGAAAAAAGTTTAACCATTGCTGGTGATATCTGTATCTACACCAATCAACAGCACACTATTGAAGATTTATAAGAAGGTCCGTTATGTCTGAAATGACGCCAAGAGAAATTGTCCATGAACTGGACCGCCATATTATCGGGCAACAAGATGCCAAACGTGCTGTAGCCATTGCCTTGCGTAATCGCTGGCGCCGGATGCAACTCGACCCGGCGCTGCGCCAGGAAGTGACGCCAAAAAACATTCTGATGATTGGCCCAACCGGTGTTGGCAAAACTGAAATTGCCCGTCGTCTGGCCAAGCTCGCCAATGCGCCATTTATTAAAGTTGAAGCGACCAAGTTCACTGAAGTGGGTTACGTCGGTAAAGAAGTGGAAAGTATTATCCGCGATTTAACTGACAGCGCGATGAAAATGGTCCGTGAAACAGAAATCGCTAAAAATCGTTTTCGCGCTGAAGAAGCGGCTGAAGAGCGGGTTTTGGATGTTCTGTTGCCACGCGCTAAAAATACCTGGGGTGAAGCAGAGTCTTCTGACACCGATACCCATACCCGGCAGGTGTTTCGTAAAAAACTGCGCGAAGGCCAGCTGGACGACAAAGAAATCGAATTGGACTTAGCGATGCCGTCGATGGGCGTGGAAATTATGGCGCCCCCGGGGATGGAAGAAATGACTCAGCAGTTGCAGAGTATGTTTCAGAACATGGGCTCGGATAAAACTAAAAAGCGCAAACTGAAAATCAAAGATGCTCTGAAACAATTGATTGAAGAAGAAGCTGGCAAACTGGTAAATCCGGAAGAGCTGAAGGCCAAAGCTTTGGAAGCCGTTGAACAAAATGGCATTGTGTTCCTGGATGAAATCGACAAAATCTGTAAGCGTGGCGAAACTTCCGGGCCTGACGTTTCACGCGAAGGTGTGCAACGTGATCTACTACCGCTGATTGAGGGTTGTACCGTCAATACCAAACATGGCATGGTAAAAACAGACCATATTTTGTTTATTGCTTCAGGCGCGTTTCAGATGTCAAAACCTTCTGATTTAGTCCCTGAATTGCAAGGTCGCTTACCAATCAGAGTTGAATTGCAGGCGTTATCTGCCGCTGATTTCGAACGAATTCTCACCGAGCCTAAAGCCTCACTGACTGAACAAACCCGAGCGTTATTGGCCACCGAGGGCGTGGCGCTATCCTTTACTGCAGATGGTATTTCCAGAATTGCCCGCGCTGCTTGGCAAGTGAATGAAAAAACTGAAAACATTGGCGCAAGACGTTTATATACCGTCATGGAGCGTTTACTGGAACAAGTATCATTCGAAGCCTCTGATCATGCTGGCCAGCAAGTGCTGGTGGATGCGGCTTATGTCGACAGTCATTTGGATGCATTGGTACAGGATGAAGATTTAAGCCGCTTTATCCTTTAATCATGGTTTTTGAATACGCAGGTCGTTTTGACTCCGGCCTGTGTACGCATCAAACATGTTTATAGGCAAACAAACTTAGGAAGATGCTGATGCACCAGGTTACCAAACTACATTATCACCGACAGTCTAAAGTCCTGGACGTGCAGTTTAATGATGATGTTACCGCCAGTTTTAGTGCTGAGATGCTCAGAGTGTTGTCGCCATCAGCCGAAGTTCGTGGCCATGGCAAGCCGATATTGGTCAGTCATAAACGCGAGGTGGGCATCAGCCAGATTTTGCCTGTTGGCCTCTACGCGGCAAAATTAGTGTTTGATGATGGCCACAATAGCGGCATCTACAGCTGGCCATATTTGCGCCAACTGCATCAAAACCGCGATACGTTATGGCAGGACTATCTGAAACGGCTGGAAGATGCCAACAGTAACCGCGACACCACGCTTAACTTTCGACAGTTGTAATTTCGCCAGACGGTGGAAATCAGCAATGACGAACGAAGTTCATTGTGGCGAATATCATCAGCGAACATCTTTATTGAAAGAACTGATGAAACAAAGCAATTGAAACAATAGTTTTAGACGCTTTTATGAAAAACCCCGCTTTTTGCGGGGCTTTTTATGTCTGCGACAAACAAGCTGCTTCTCAAGCTTCAAATGCAACCTTACAAAGCTTTTACCAGCTCGTTTCTGGCTAGGCTTTAAACCGGTCAACAGTGGTATGCAACCGAGCAGCTTGTACTGCAACCTCTTCACTGATTTGCGCATTATGCTGGGCAATCACCAGAGATTCCTGCGAAATATCTCGAATGCGTACCACATTTTTATTCACTTCCGAAGCCACATGGCTTTGCTCTTCAATGGCCGTAGCAATTTGCGTGGTCATATCCATAATGGTACTGACATCTAAAGTAATAGCCGACAGTAGCTTGCTGGCCATACCCGCCTGTTCAACACTACTTTCCCCTTGCTCACGACAACTATTCATCGATTGCACGATGGTTTTAGTTCGGCTTTGTAACCCGGTAATAATTTGTTCTATCTGGCGTGTCGATTCGGCTGTACGCTGCGCTAAACTGCGAACTTCATCTGCTACTACGGCAAAACCACGACCTTGCTCACCGGCTCTGGCGGCCTCAATTGCCGCATTTAATGCCAGTAAGTTGGTTTGCTCGGCAATACCCCGAATGACATCCAGCACTGAACCAATGGTGGTACTGTCTTTTTCCAGCTCACCCATCACCAATGCCGCTTGTTGTAAGTCATTAGATAAGCTACTGATCCGCGCCACCGTTTGCTCAACTTCCCGCATCCCATGACTGGCGTTTTTGTTGGTTGCTTCGGCCTTGTTGGCGGTGTTTTCAGTATTACTAGCAATTTCGTCAATAGTCGCGCCCATCTCCGTGACAGCGGTGGCAACCATATCACTTTCCATTTGCTGTTGTCCCATACCACGGCTGGTATCGGCGGTAGACTTCGCAAGTTCTGCGGTCGCCACATCCAACATTTCCAACGCTTGATTGACGCTACGAACTAAATCCTGAAAATCACTTAACATATGATTAAAATCAGTAGCAAGTGTGGTCATCTCATCGTTGCCCTGCACTTCAACCCGTTGCCGGAAATCGTTATCGGCGCGGATCAAACCAATTGTGCGACAAACATTAGTGATTGGTTGAACAATGCTGCGACTGGTTAACATCACCAGAATCAACACCGAAACCAGCACCAGTATGAATAATGTAAAAGCGATACTTTTCGTCAGTTTTACCGCGCTATCAACCGCCTTTTCGGCATTTTTAGCCATTCGCTGCATACTTTGTTCAGTTTCGTGAATGGCTGCGCGCATTTGTTTCATCACGCCTTGATCTTGATTCAAACCAATAGCTTGTTGCCCTTCTACTAATGCAACAAATGCCTGCTGATAGGAAGCTGCAGCTTGTTGCAATTCGCTTTGCTGTAGCATCCCCTGAAATTTACTAAACTCCGCCTGAAAGGCGTCGAGGTACTTTAAGTCGAGCCGCAACATAAAATCTTTTTCAGCCCGCCGTAGCTGCAGCAAACTGACCATCATGGCATCGTTTTGTACTTGCTTAAACTGTTGTTCCAACTCATGTGCAGCTTTGCGTAAACCACCATACAGACCAGATTGTGGATCTAAACCCACTTTTTGCCACAGCGTAACTGCCTGATCAAATTGTTGCTGATAGAGTTGTGTTTGGCGGGCGAAATCATCCAATGGCGCAGTTTCTATATCAGCTTGTTGTAAACCTTGCTTTAAATGGCCGATATGATCTTGCAGTTCCTTGAATTCTTTATGGTACTTGTCCTGATAGGGTAATTCCCTTCGCATCAGAAAATCTTTCTCATGGCGTCTTAGGGATAACACATCCGTTTTTAATGTTGCAATATCAAGACGAAGTTCCGACAAAGCACTTTGCTGGCTGCTTTGGTAAATCAATAACAGCAGCATAATCAACATTGCCACGCCAACAGCTATAGCATTGATTAACAATCGCTGCTTAATTGAAAAATTTCGTAACATAGCAAAACACCTTTTTGTCAATTTGAACGATAAGCATAGGAAATAAATCATGAAATGGCGACTGAGCACAAAAGGAATTTTTTAGCCAAGTAACCAAAAAGATTGTTAAAAATTAGAACCCTTTCCGGCAATGTCGCTGTCCGTTGTTTGCAACAAGGCCAGCGCCTGCAATTCAGGCAATGGTTTCGCTATCAGATAACCTTGTACTGCATCACAAGCCATATGCCTGAGCAGCCCAAGTTGATTCTCATCTTCTACTCCTTCGGCCAAAATACGTTTACCCAAACCGTGCGCCAATGTGATCATGGTTTTTACAATCATTAAATCTGAGTCACTGCTGGCCATA
>JAHJNE010000479.1 GCA_018820995.1 Gammaproteobacteria bacterium
AAACCTATTGATCAAGACGCCAAACCCATCGACCCGGATATCAAGCCAGTGGAGGGGGCTATAAAAGCCGGCGATACTGCAGAGAAACCGATTGAGCAAAACCCTGCAAGCTGGCAATTCATGATCAGGACTCTTCATCAATGAACACGTCGCCTATGACCCCGTCGCCAATACATCCATCTGGCATGCCGTGGCGGTTGATTGCGCTGCAACTGAACAGTCAGCCGGACCTTGCCACTAATGTTGCGCAAGTGACGCAGTTATTAGCAGCGTTGCCGCCAGTGCTGGATCAGCGGCCACAGTTGGTGGTGCTGCCTGAAGGTGCATGTTGTTTTGCCGGTGATCCTGATGCAAATCTGCGCTTACAGGAAACTTTAGGTCTGCACGATGAAAACGCACAACCGGTGCAGTTTCAGCTGAGCAAGCTTTCAAAACAGTTTGGTGTTTATCTGCTGGTGGGGACTTTTCCGACCCGGACAGACGAACCAAATCGATTTGCCGCCAGTAGTTTATTGTTTTCGCCGCAGGGTGAGCTGGTTGCCGATTATCAGAAAATTCATTTGTTTGATGCGTTGGTGAGTGACGGCACCGGCCGTTACCTGGAATCGGCGAAAACCATGCCAGGCAATAAATTAACCCTGGCCGAAATAGGGCAGAATCAAGAACTGAAGCTTGGCATGGCAGTCTGTTATGACATGCGGTTTCCCGGTTTATTTCAGGCCCTGGCAAAACGCGGCATGAACGTGCTGGCTTTGCCTTCGGCGTTTACCACAGTGACGGGCGAGGCGCATTGGCATACACTGCTGCGAGCCAGAGCCATTGAAAGCCAGAGTTTTGTTGTCGCTGCGGCGCAAACCGGTTGCCACGGCCATGATCCTAAGAGTGGTGGCTTGGAGAGCAAAGCCCGAGAAACCTATGGCCATAGTTTAATTATTGATCCCTGGGGCCGGATTTTAGCCGACGCCGGTACTGCGCCAGGGCTGATTTATGCTGACATCGATCTGATGCAAGCCGAAGAATTACGCGAGCGGATGCCGCTTTTGCACCATAACCGATTTTTAAGTGAGTTTTTATGAACACAAACGTCAACAATCCGCTGCCAAATGCGGTCACGATGCAGACCGTCGAGCAAAACCTGATCAGCGCCAGCGACTTAACTTCGGCCGATTTAAGCCAGACGCTGGGTTATCTGTTTCAACACCAACTGGACTATGCCGATTTATATTTCCAATCCAGCGTGCATGAATCCTGGGTGCTGGAAGATGGTCTGGTGAAAGAAGGTTCTTTTAATATTGAACGTGGTGTGGGTGTTAGAGCAATCAGTGGTGAAAAAACCGGTTTTGCTTATGCCGATGACATCTCAGCTGCTGCTTTACAACAAGCGGCCAGTGCGGCCCGGGGTATCGCAGCTGCCGGTCAACAAGGCCAGGTGCAGGCGTTTAAGAAAACCGGTAATAGCCAGATTTACTTGCCATGCGAGCCATTACAAAGTTTAGATAACACCGAAAAAGTAGCGCTGTTACATCAAATGGAAGCCTTTATCCGAACTTTGGATGCGAAGGCAGAACAGGTGATGGTGAGTTTGTCCGGCGTGTACGAAGAAGTGTTAGTGGCTGCCAGTGATGGTACTTTTGCCTCGGATATTCGCCCATTAGTACGGTTGAACTGTTCGGCGCTTTTGAACGACAACGGCCGCCGCGAGCGGGGTAGCGCTGGTGGTGGTGGTCGCACTGATTACAGCTATTTCTCTGAATTGGTCAATGGCGAACCACGCTGGATGGGCTATGCCCGTGAGGCCGTGCGTCAGGCGCAGGTTAATTTAATTGCGGTGGACGCACCTGCTGGCATGATGCCGGTGGTGTTAGGTTCAGGCTGGCCAGGCGTGTTGTTGCATGAAGCCGTGGGTCATGGCCTGGAAGGTGACTTTAACCGCAAAGGCGCCTCTACATTCTCTGGCCGGATTGGTGAACAAGTGGCGTCGAAGTATTGCACCATCGTCGATGACGGCACCTTAGCGCATCGCCGTGGTTCGCTGAATATCGACGATGAAGGCACCGTCAGTCAGCACAATGTGTTGATCGAAAAAGGGATCCTCAAAGGGTACATTCAAGATAAGCATAATGCGATGTTGATGAATGTCGCGCCGACCGGCAACGGCCGTCGTGAATCTTTTGCCCATCTACCGATGCCGCGCATGACCAATACCTATATGTTGGCAGGCGATTATGCCCCGGAAGAAATTATCGCTTCGGTGAAAAAAGGTATTTACGCACCGAATTTTGGCGGTGGCCAGGTCGATATCACCAGCGGTAAGTTTGTGTTCTCAGCGTCAGAAGCTTATTTGATTGAAGATGGCAAAATCACCACGCCGATTAAAGGCGCGACCTTGATCGGCAACGGCCCTGAGGCCATGCAGAAAGTATCAATGGTCGGTAACGATTTAGCACTGGATGCCGGTGTTGGTGTGTGCGGTAAACAAGGCCAGAGCTTGCCAGTGGGTGTTGGTCAGCCGACTCTAAAACTTGACGGCATGACGGTGGGTGGTACGGCATAGCAGGTCCCTCACCAAGTGTTAGCGCAGCAAGTATAGTGTGGTTTTGATGATGAAACTCGCTTAACTTGCTGCAATAACAGCAGTTGTAAACACCCAGCGCAACCCTATAAAAACAACCACAATTTCCAGGCTACACCGTCACCGATAGCGTCCAGCCGCCAAGTTTTGCCTAAACCCGTCATTTCGCACATAATAGCCCGACAATAAAACGCTGAGACTTTATGTATCTCGCTGCCAGCTGGCTTACAGCTGACCCTATAACGAGAATTGAACCGACTTATGCTACAAAATCTGCTGAACAAACGCCGGCTAGCGGCTTTGCCCCGAACTGTGATTGAAGCACCTGCTGTGCAGGTGTTGTGTCACGCCACTGAATATAAACAGCGGTTGCTGGCTTTGATCGCAGGTGCGCGGCAACGGATTATCATCACTGCATTGTATTTACAGGCCGACGAAGCTGGCGAGCAGATCCTACGGGCGTTATTTGTCGCTAAACAACACAACCCTGCGCTACAAGTGATTGTTTATGTAGATTTCCATCGCGCGCGCCGTGGTTTGATTGGTCAATCAGGCGGACGTACCAATGCCGATTTCTATCGCACTATTGCCGCAGAGTATCCAGAGCAAATTCAAATTCTTGGCGTGCCGGTGAAAAAACGCGAGCTGTTTGGCGTATTGCATTTAAAGGGCTTTGTGTTTGACGACACGTTGTTTTATAGCGGCGCCTCGCTGAATAATATTTATCTGGCTGAGCAGCAGCGTTACCGTGCTGATCGCTATCTGCAAATCGAAAATAAAGAGCTGGCCGACGCTTTCGCCGCCGGTCATCAGCAAGTCTTAGGTGACCCGGAAGTGGTGCAAAGTCTGTTGGCCGATGAAGCCGATATTGCACAAGCCTATAAAGCAAGTCATCGAAGCTGGTTAAAACAGGCACGGCTGAGTCGATATCCATTAGCGCATCAACGGCAAGGCGGCGCATTAACCGCGTCATTGTTGATGGGGATGGGCCGTTTAAATAACCAATTAAATCAAAGTATTTTGGCGTTGCTGTCATTGGCAGAGCGGGATGTCTTAATTTATACCCCTTATTTTAATCCACCACCGGGCTTGGCCAAGGCGCTGCGCAAATGTTTAAAGCGTGGGGTGAAAGTGAGCATTGTGGTCGGTGACAAAACAGCCAACGATTTTTATATACCGCCTGGCCAGAAATTCAGCCGGATTGGTGGCCTGCCGTATTTGTATGAAACCATTTTACGTAAATTTGTGAAGTCTAATCAGGGCTTTATCGATTCCGGTTTGCTCGATATCCGGCTGTGGCGGCATGAAGATAACAGCTATCACTTAAAAGGTTTGTCTGTGGATGGTCGCCGTCATTTATTTACCGGCCACAATTTAAATCCTCGCGCTTTTGCCCTGGATTTTGAAAATGGCATTCTGGTTGATGATGAGCTGGGTCAATTACAAGGACAACTGCAGACTGAGCAAATGCATATTTTTTCTCATACCCAAAAAATTCAGCATTTCAGTCAAATTGAGATGATCCGTGATTATCCGGAGCAGGTTCGTAAATTGCTCGGAAAAATCAAAGGGGTCGGCGTGGATTTAGTGGTCAAGCGGTTGATTTAATGCCGTTTTAATCCGCTCAAGCTGCAAATTTGAGATAGCAGCCAGTGATGTTCGCAGGCCATTGAACAAGAACACCAGTCGGCAGGAGCCCAAAGGATGCGGTTAGCTTTATATCAGGTGGATGCGTTTACTAATCAACGTTTTCGCGGCAATGCCGCCGCGGTGGTGCCTTTGCAACAATGGCTGGACGATGCATTACTGCTACAAATCGCCCAGGAAAATAACCTGTCAGAAACCGCGTATCTGCTACAACAAGCACCCGGCCATTATGTGATCCGCTGGTTTTCACCGCTGACTGAAATCGACTTTTGCGGCCATGCCACCCTGGCATCGGCCTTTGTCATTTTTATGCTGCAGCCCGATTTGGCCGAAATCCGTTTTAGCACCCAAGTGGTGGGTGATGTGACTGTCACCAAAAACGCTGACTGGCTGCAAATGAGCTTCCCAAAACGACTGGCAAAGCCAGTGACAGAGGTTCCCGCGGCGTTATTACAAGGTTTGGGCGCAGCGCCGCTGCAGGTACTGCAAAGCGAACAAGCTTGGTTTGCAGTTTACGTCGATGCTGCGACGGTACAAACACTCACCCCAGACATGGCATTGCTGAAACAACTCGGTCCGCTGGACGTTGTTGTCACCGCGCCAGGTAAGTCTTTCGCAACGGGTCAATATGACTTTATCAGTCGTTATTTCTGGCCCGCCAACGGCGGCGACGAAGACCCGGTCACCGGTTCAATTCACGCCGGTTTAGCGCCCTATTGGGCAGAACAGCTTGGTAAAAACCAGCTACTAGCCTATCAAGCATCACAACGTGGCGGTGTGCTGCGTTTAGCCATCAATAACGATCGGGTATTGGTTTCAGGCCAGGCAGTTTTGTATCTGCAAGGCGAGATTATTATTGGCGATTAGCCGATGGCTGAGTTGCCTTGAACACTGCCACCCCGAACAATTAGTAATGACCGCGCACGCATCACTAGATGACTACACCACCATCTGTACTGAAATGACCACTATCGAAGGATTGTGGTTTTGTGTCTGAATCTGTCCTTCCCAATGAGGTTTAAACCCTAAAAGGTTATTTTCCGCAGACCATGAGTAATGTTCTAGCATCTCGCGGGCACCAAGCCTTCTTTCTAGCCCCTTTATTTGTAAACAATGTTGATGTGCTGTTGAATATCCAGTTAAAAGCAGATAGCTTGGATTATCAATTAGAATGAAAAATGGCAGAACTCGCGGTTTCCTTGCCGTTGAAAAAACACTGTTAGTGCTTTAGAGGAAGCCGATGGAATTTGAGTTTCAACAAGCCAAAAAATCTGATCGAGATTATCTACTAGCTCTGCGCAAGTTAACTATGGTTGAGCATTTAGAAAGATCTGGTCAATTTTTGACTGATATAGAGCATGAAATTAGGCTTGATGATAAATATCACTGTTCGTATTTGGTGCATTATAAAAACACATTAGTTGGTACTCTCAAATACAAGTCAACAGAACTCGAAGTTGAGATAATGCAAGTTCAAATACACCCTGACCATCAAAATAAAGGTTATGGGCGAGGTATCATTCAGCAAATATTGAACAGTGCTCAGTCAAAGACCGTGTCACTCACAGTGTTAAAGGATAATCCTGCATTGCAACTATATTTACGACTGGGTTTCAAGATTGTCGGTGAGGATATGTATGAGTATCATATGCAAATCAAGCACTAACAAGTTGCTCAAACTGGATTCCATAAACTGTGGCGCTTTTTGCATATCTGCTTCGCAGGCAACCTCCCTCCAATTTATTCCACCGTTTAGCAATGCGTTAGCTGTGTTTCACCTTCACATCAGATAAGGAAGTTAAAATGAAAATTAAGGTAGGTTTATTTGTTACGACTTTACTGGCGTCAGCATCATGTTTCGCGGCTGATACGTATCAAGTAACTACATCTGTATACTACCAAGGCAAGTTGGTCGCATCACCGACAATGGTAGTTGAAGCAGATAAAATAGCCTCAATCACTATGGATAATGGCTTTAACTATAACCTCACAGTTAAACCAAACCAAGATGAAACCGCTGGTATTGTTGCTGCGGTTACCTTTGGCGATAGCACTATAAATCCTTCATTTACAGTTGCCTACGGCAAAGAAGCAACAATGGAAATTGGTGCTCAAAAACTGACGCTACTGGTGAGTAAGGTTGGCAGTTAACAATCCGCGTCATTCAAGGCCTTCGGCCCCTCAGCCTCGCAACAAGCTGCTCGCGTGTTGGCGGGTGTTAGCAATCAAGGCGAAATCCAATGAACAACTCAATGCAATTAGGTTTTGTGTCTATTCTTCTGACACTGGTCATGTTCTTTGCATTTCTCAGTTTTCAGAAAGATGAAACTGGAGTGGAAATAGATACAATTAGAAAATGCCAGGCTATGTGCTGCCTAACTCGTTGTGAGACTCATAAAGTTGAAGTAGTCGATGCACAAAGCGTGCGTTTTGACGGAGGCTTGTTATCTACCGACGAGTTCGCCAATCACCTGCTGCACGCTCATCAAGAATGTGAGATCAGATATGTACATATGCGGGCTGCCCCAAGCATACGCCATGAAATAGTATTAAATATCACGAATAGAGTGTTGGAAGTCGCTCCAAACACTGAAATTAAATGGGGTAATATTGATTAACAAGGCGCATCCCTCAGGGGCTGTGGCCGCTGGTACGTCAAACGCTAATCTGTTTTCCATCTGTGTGCTTGGAGTACATGTTTGTTATTCACTCAGGCTGGAAAAAACTCATTATCCGCCCCCCAGATGGCTACCATCCTTTTCAGGTAAAGTGCCAAAACATGTAAACTCATTTCTGTACAGAGGTTCTTAAAACACCGCATCAGGAAGTGATCGACTCCCATCCACATTTTAATAGTTCCAAACGGGTGCTCGACCGTTTGTTTAGGAACAAACGCAGTTTGCGGTAATACTTCCAGTCTTGCCTTGGTATTGATCAAAAATAAGAGTGTGCAAGTACCATCCCAGACAGACCTACAATCGCCTATTTTAATATTGAAGAAGCAACTTACCGCAATAACCTCTGTTTTAGTGCTCGGGCGAAAGTGCGGCTGACCTTGAGGACCTTATCATTTCGCAACACCGCGTTATATTCGCTGTTACACAGGGGCTGCAACTTATCGATATAAGTCAGATTCACTACAGTCGATTTATGGATCCGTACAAAGACGTCTGGTAAACGCTCATCAATTAAGCTTTTTAGCCGGGCCCGCATCACATAGGTTTCAGCCTGAGTATGCACACACATGTAATCGCCTGCGGCGTCAATCCAGATAATGTCTTGATAAGGGATCAACTGAATCGGGCTGCGCCCGTCCTGAATCACCAGTTTCTGCCTTTCGATGCAATATTGCGGCTCAGCAGCTTCTGTACTGGCTGCCTGATTTTGTCCGGTGATTTCTGCAACCGCGGCCAGCATTTGTGCTTTATCAGCGCGGCTGGTTGTTAGTTCAGACACACGGGCTATCGCATCGGCTAAACGTTCACTTTTGACAGGTTTTAACAGGTAGTCCAGAGCCCGTACTTCAAAGGCTTTGACCGCGTGTTGATGGAAGGCGGTGACAAAAACAATAGCTGGATAGTGTTCGGGTTGAAGTTGCCTGATCAGGTCAAAACCGCTTTGCTCCGGCATTTCAATATCCAGAAAAATCAAATCTGGGGTGAAGGTATTGATCAGTATCATGGCTTCTGCAACGCTGCCGGCTTCTCCGATGACCCGGATTTGTGGAAAGGCCTGCAGTCTGAGCAGCAAGCCTTCGATGGCCGCGGGTTCGTCGTCTACGATCAACGTATTTAATCGTCTCAAGCTGCTCATGGTTTTGACCCGCCTGATAATTCTTTGGGAATGTTAATTTGGATCCAGGCGCCTTCTTCAGCTCTGTTGCCATAACTAAAAGAGCTCTGTTCCGGATAAATCAGCGCTAACCGCTCTTCACAATTATGCAATCCGATGCCTGTTGATGCGACGTCTGCTTGCGCAACAAAACCAGTTCCATTGTCCAACATCCGGATCTGCAACTGGCCATTTTCCTGGCGGAAACTGACGGTAATGGCATAACTTTGTTGCGATATACGCATACCATGTTTTAGCGCATTTTCAGCCAGAGGTTGCAGGAGTAACGAAGGCACCAGCAGATTTTTCACGTTGTCGTCGGCCACTATCGAAACATTTAACTTGTTTCTGAACCGACACTGCTCCACATCAAAATAGGTTTGTAAGATCTGTATTTCTTCTGCCACTGTCACTTTTGCCAACGGGTCGGTATACAGGCTATAACGCAGCAAATCACAGAGTTTTTCCAGCATGGACACCGCATGTTGATTGTCCTGCTTTAGAATTAAGGTGCAAATGGCGTTAATACTGTTGAACATAAAATGCGGGTTGAGTTGATAGCGCAGCATTTTTAACTGGGCTTCTTTGGCCAGATGGATCGCATCTGCAGCCTTTTGTCGCTGCTCCATGGTTTCGAACGTGGCGGTGAAGGCGTAATATAAGGCCGTCCAGGTAAGCAAAATGGTTAAAGAGGCGGAGTTCCAGGTGCCAAAGTCGAACCAGGTCATCCCGCGCCACATTTGACCATAGAGCCATTGCAGGGTCAGCCATTTCCATTGGGTCCAGACCAGACAGCTGACCAAAATCACCAACAGATGCCACTGAATTTTTAAGCGAGCTCCTTGCACACTGACCCGGCGGTACCAGCCCCGTAACAGTAAGGTTAACAGGAAGCCAAAGCAGGTATCCAGGAGCAGATGAGGCAAAGCAACCAGCCAGGGTTCCTGACTGGGGATTTTAATCATCAGTTCAGTCAGAACAGCATAGACAGCCCAGCCGCTGGTTTGGCAGAGCCAGAACAATTGATTCCGGGTTAAAGATTGCAACACCAGGCGATTCCCATTTAACGAAGCAAAGCGTGATGCCAATATCAGCATCACGCTTGGTTTTTAACTGTTCTCAGTCAAACTAATTGCTGCAGCCAATCTGTACTGAACCTTTTTTCGCTTCGCTTAGCGCTGCTTCGCTTTGAGCCGCTCCCATTGGGATTTTTTGCGCTAAGAGTACAAGATCAGCCACAGCCAGGCTATGTTGCCCGCTGGAGCTCAACAGTAAAGCATCTGAAATCCGCTTCGCAGTGGATGTTTCAGCGCAGTCCAAGGCCACTTCCACAGTATGCCATACACCGGGTTTTAAGTGCGCCAATGGTTCTGTCAACGACAACTGGCGCTGACAGTGGCCTTGCTGATCACAAAGCACCACCAGGCTAAGCTCTGCAGGCACTTGCTGGTCAAAGCGTATGCTAAAACGCAGCGTTTTCGCTTTGCTGACGCTGGATACGGCTACCGGTTTGATGTACCGCAAGCTGGCCGATGCTTTTGCCTCTGTATTCCAGCGCAGCTGGCGGCCATCTTCCTGATAAGACAAGTTCACCGACTGCATAGCCAGACTTTGGCCATCAGCACTGACACCGTATGGCGTGGTGATCAACGAGGCTGGTGTTTCAGCAGCGGCTACGCTGTTGTCAGCTAACACCCAGGCCATATTTGCGGTTAGGTTCCGTAAAAACAGCGGTTGCAAACCATCGTCGCTGCTGTCTGTCCTTGTTGCTGAAACTTGTTCAGACAATGGGCCCAGTTCTGTCTGGTCGGCATAAGTTAACCCATAACCATATGCAAACAATGGATCGTAGTGAGCATCGCCTTTGTTCAACACAAACTGATGATCGTAACGCGGCCAGGAAAAACTCAGCTTACCTTGAAAATCGTAACGAGCTTTGCCCTTTGTATCTGCCAGTAACACATCAGCGACGCCCTGTCCTTCGGAACCCGGCAACCAGGCCACCACAAAGGCATCGGATGCATTAAGCTCTTTATTGGTCCAGAGCGGGCGGCCGGTTAAAAACACCGTCACGACCGGAATTCCTTGTTGTTTTAGTTGTTTGATTAGAGCGATATCACGTTTGTCACCATATTGATATTCCAGGTGCTGAATATCGCCAAACCATTCGGCATAAGGGCTCTCGCCAATCACCACTACAGCAACATCGGGTTTGTCTTTGTACTTCCCATCAACCGCCAATTCCACTTTTCCGCCCGTGGCTTCCACTTGCTGACGTATGCCCTGATAGATAGAAGTTGCATTGGGAAAATCAGTGTTGCTGTTGTCTGTGCCCTGCCAGGACACACTCCAGCCACCAGCTTGTTTGGCGATATTATTGGCGCCATCACCAGCCACCAGCACCCGGCTTTTTGGCGACAAGGGCAATAATTGCTGATTGTTTTTAAGCAGCACCAAAGATTTTCGCACCGCTTCCCGCGCCAGTTCTTTATGCTGCTGGCTATTAAACACCGTCAGATTTGCTGATTCAACACGGCTGGATGGTTTTCCCCGCGATAACAGGCCCCAGCGAATTTTGGCCCGTAAAAAGCGTCGTACAGCATCATCTATACGGGTTTGTGGAATAATACCTTGCTCGACCTGACGAATCGTATTGTAGTAAAAAGCTTCGAAGTGCTCAGGCACCATCAGCACGTCAACACCGGCATTTATAGCTCCGGCGCATTGCTCTAAATCACAGCCTTCAACAAACTTATGGGCATTCCAGTCGCTGACCACAAAACCATCAAACCCCATTTGGTTTTTCAGTACATCGGTCAGTAAATATTTATGTCCATGCAACCGCACGCCATTCCAGCTATTAAAAGACGCCATAACAGACTGCACACCAGCCTGAATCGCTGTCATGTAACCTGCGGCGTGAATATCACGCAGACCTTGTTCATCAATCAGTGTGTCGCCACGGTCGATGCCTTTTTCAGTTCCGCCATCACCAACAAAGTGTTTAGCGGTCGCTATGCGGCCATAGCCTTGCAAAAAGTCCTGACCTAAAGTGCCCTGTAAACCCGACACCATTTGGCCGGCATAGGCTTTTACTATGGCTGGATCTTCTGAGTAACTCTCATAAGTGCGGCCCCAGCGGTCATCCCGAACCACAGCCACAGTAGGCGCAAAACTCCATTCTATCCCTGTAGCCGCCACTTCTTGGGCTGTGGCCACACCGATACGGTGAATGAGTTCAGGGTCATTAGCTGCGCCCAAGCCAATATTGTGCGGAAATAAGGTCGCGCCATACACATTGCTGTGGCCATGCATCGCATCGGTGCCCCAAATCGTTGGTATCCGGCTGCCATCTTGTGAGGCATCTACAGAGGCGTCATACATCGCATCGGCGTATTTTAACCAGATGTCTGCCGTGGCTTGTTTTTGACCATAAGGGGCAGAATTGCCACCATTGAGGTAAGAACCAAAACCGTATTTACGCATTTGCGCCACGGACAAATAGGCTATTTCCGGCTGGATCATCTGCGCTACTTTTTGCGCTATGGTCATCCGGGCCAGGATCTGATCCAGTATTTTTTCAAGCTCCGGGTCGCGTTTTAAACCCGTATTGACATAAGGCCACTGTACCGCGCTGTTGTCGACAGACTGCGCCACAGCAGAAGGCAGTAACGACAAAGTCATCAAACTCAGCAGAGAAAAACTGCGCTTCATGCTGATCATTTATTTCATCCTTTTCATCTAAGCCACTTGTTGGCTGGTGTTTAAACAGAAGAGTTAGTGGGGGATGTATTCGATAAAATCGTAGTAAGCCCAGCCACTTTGTTGAGAGTACTGACCGGGAAAGTAATAGCCCTGTTCAGAGTTATCGCCATGCCAGTGATTCAGCATGATTCGGGTTACATCCACTGGCCAGGCATGCGCTGGAATTTCATTGGCAGCGAAGTGACCATCACCATTGTCTTTGTATAAAGTTCTGATGGTTTGCTCTTGGCCTTGCGCATCATAGACATACCAACGGATCTGACTGGCATTCCAGTCAAAGCCTAGGGTCAGCAGGTTTTGCTGAATATTCAGGCCGTATTGAGTTAAATCAATATCCTGCTCCCAGCTCTGATAAGGGCCATTCACCGCCTGATAAATCAGATTGGTGTGCACTACGTTGCCAAGTGAAGGTAAAAACTCAATATCAATTTCCTGCCAGGACCGCCCAGGTGCGTCCCACCATGAGGTGTAAGTAAAAATGGAAGACACAGTGCCTTTGGTGCTGCCAGTTTTTAGCGCCCCTTGCACTTTGCCAAATCCATAAAAACTTTTACTTTGTAATTCTGCACACTGACCGACATTCAGAGCCAGGGTAATGCCATGTGAAGAAGGCACGATCAGATCAGGAGAGAATGTACAACCAAATGGAGCGCCATTGCCGCCAGTCCTTGCCTGCCAGAGGCCGGAATTAAAACCCCAGCTCAAATCATCTTTAAAATAATTGGCTTGAACTTCTGCCGTCAGCACAAGCGGTATACTCACAACCAGCATTGCGATAAATTTTCGCGAATGTTTCATCAGAGTCCCTCGTGATGCGGTAAACAGCACCCACTGACATTCAAATCAGTGGGTGTGTTTTTTGTGTCAGTTAGGATCAGAAATTAAAGCCTGCGCGTACCCCGTAATACCTTGGCATAGTAAAACTGCCTTTCGGGAAGCCTTTGCCGGTGTTACTCCATTGCTGCACTGTTTCGTCAGTGGCGTTGCTGATAAAGAGTTCAGCAAACCAGACCTGGCCGACCGGCTCATATTTCAGTGAAGCGTTGGCTATGGTATGGGCGTCTCGGCGATCGTCGATGTAACGCACTGCTTCGTCAGACACTGCAAAGTCCATATCGTCCAGATGCCTGTCGACGTTCCAGATGGTGTTGTAAGACTTATCTTTCCAACTCAGATTAAACCAGCCATGGATAAATCCGTAGCTGCCCAAATTAAAGCTATGGGTGTAACTCAAGTTGGCGGTGTATTTCGGCACCATCGCCAGCTGATTGCCTTTGAGGTTAGTCGTTAGCATATCGTTTTCAGGGTCAATCGACTCTTCATAAGACAAACCAAACAGATACTCAGGATCGTAATCCCACTTGGTGATCCAGTCTTCGGTCACCCGGGCGTCTGTATAAGTAACATAACCATTGATACGGCCTGCCGGATAAGGTTTCCAGTCAAATTCCAGCTCCAACCCTTTGATGGTCGAACCCGGTACGTTTTGCGTGTAGTAAGCCACCACTGGCATATTACGGTAATCCAGCACAGGCTGACCGTTTGCATCCAGCACAGGGCTGCCATCCGGGTTTTCTACCGGAGCCAGACGTTCCACTGTACCTACAGATCCGACTGATGCGTACTGCATATCTGTGTAGTCGGTATAGAAAAACACCGCTTGTAAATTCAGCGAGTTATCTAACAAACTGGTTTTTGTCCCCAGCTCGTAGGTCACCACTTGTTCAGGGGCAAACTGGGTTTCAATACGTTGAACCTGACCTGTTCTGTCATTGCGCACTTCAAACACGTCGCCAATACCACCGGCTTTAAAACCTGAAGCGACATAACCATACAACATGGTGTTTTCGCTCAGGTCGTAGTCGAGGCCAAGACGGAAGTCGTTATTTTTCCAGCTGCCTTTGTTGTCATTAGCAAATGAGGATTTATAAATAGATGGATCTTCAAAGGCATTGGTAGGCAGATTGGATAAAACCGTGCGGTTATACCAGCCCGGCGCACAGCCATCGGCATTGGAACAACGCAGGGTGCGGCCGCCTTTGTCTTCTTTGGTTTCGTCGCTGAAACGGTAACCCAAAGTCAGGTGCAGATCAGAACTTAAGTTGTACGTCGCTTGGCCAAAAACCGCCAAAGCGTCGGTAGAACGGTCAGGTTGATCCCAAAACGCCTTGTCATCCATAGGGTTGTCGTAATAACCCACAGTCTTGGTTTTTTCATGGAACAGGTTTATACCCGCGATCCAGACTAAATCACCCAGTTCATCCGACTGCAGTTGCAGCTCTGTAGAGTAAGAACGTGCACCTGTGCCATCGAGGAAAAACATAGCGCCGTCCCAAACATCCAGGCCAGTTTCAATATCCTGAGCCGATTGGCGCTGCATATCCTCATAACCCGCCAACCACACTAGGTCCAGCTCGTCAGTCAGTTCATAATTTAAAGTGTTACGCAGGTAAGTGATATCCAGCTCCAGTTTACCCGGCACGTTGACTACGGCTTGATAAGTGTTGTCGCTGGGTAAAAAATTAGAACAGTCGCCGCCCATTTCGGTAGATCTGCCGCGCAATTTGTCACAGTTGACCATATCGACTGAACCGGCACTGTCGTTTTTGTAATACTGGAACACTGTGTGATTGGAGAAACGCCCTGCTGCAGGTTCCCACAAGGTGCTGACGCGAAATGAATGCTCATTGGCATTGTTGTAAAAATCGCTTTTATCGGCCGCCGTTAAAGCCCGTACTTTTTGCGCTTCCGGATCTGTGCCTGCCGCATCGATCCACCAGTTTTCGCGTTGGGTTAAGGTTTGGCCTATGCCCTGATAGGAGTTTTCAGAAATGACTTCTGCGTCCAGCACGCCAGCTGGCAGATAACGGGTGTCATATTGGTTTGGGTCGAAGTAGCCTTCAACATAGGAATCACGCTTTAAGCCTTTGCCGGAGAAACGCACGGCAAAATCATCGCTCAGGGCCAGGTTAAACATGCCGCCGACACTTTTGGCATTAAATTTACCGATCTCGGTATTCAGGTTACCAAAGGTGTTACTCAAATCGGGCTTGGCGGTCAGTACGTTAATACTCCCCACTGTCGAGTTACGACCAAACAAGGTGCCTTGTGGACCACGCAGCGCTTCAACCCGCTCCACGTCGTACATCAGCGCCAGCGCGCCTTGCATCCGAGGAGAATAAATACCATCTAAATGCACGCCTACCGCCGGGTCACCCAGTTCAGTGATATTGGTAGAGCGGATACCACGCATGGTAATAACCGGGGCAGCCTGCTCAGAAGAGACGGCAATATCCAAACCAGGCACTAAATTGGCGATATCCACCACATTGTTGACACCGTTTTGTTGCAGTTGGGCTGCACTCAGGGCTGAAATAGCCACAGGCGTTTCCATCAGTTTAGTTTTACGTTTGGTGGCTGTGACAGAAATAACTTCCAGCTCTGTTTCACTGGTTGCCACTTTAGCCTGAGCGGTGGCTGTGGTGTTTTTGCTGACATCATCTTGTTGCGCCACGGCAGAAAAAGCGCATGCCATCGCTATCGCAAGCGAAAGTGCGTTACGTTTATGCATTTGTCTAACCCCTGTCTGTTGTTGCTTTTTTGTTTTATGTTTTTTTGTGGCGAATCAAATTCGTGTTGCAACCACATTTTCAACCTTAGTTCCATGCTATGGAGAGGGATACAGAGATTCGACAAGGCGAGTTAGACACACTACAACACGACCCTATGCCTGATTGGTACAGGCTTAATGTTGATGAAAATGCTGCAGTTCCAATGATGATGCTGGCGAAATAAATGGCTCAGCACAAACCATTTTCGACGACACTGAAAGTGTGATCGGATTGTGTTGTCGTCGTTATCAGCATGAAGGTCACACTAAGGTATGCGTGGTGATAAATACCGACGGGTGAGATCACATCATCGGATGCGCAGTTGCTTAAATGGCGATGAACATCAAACAGGTTGTTGCCAGATGCCTGGCTACCTTCACGGGATACATTAACGATGTTATTTCCCAAGAGGGCTGGAAATTATTTAAGCTTCATGGTGAGAAGGTGGCATTTTTACAACGGTTTTCACAGAATTGGCGGCATCAAATATTGAAGCCGCGGTGCAAAAGCCTGCTTAAATTGCAAGGACAGGTAGCGTTAGTCTTTCAGTTTGCTGAGCCAGCGCGCTAACAGCATTTTTGCATCAGCTAGTTCAGCCATTTTTTCATTGACCCGGGCAAGTTGGAGCTCAAGTGCTTCGATCAAGCGTGGGCATTTGGGGTCCGGGGTTCTGAGCGAAGGAATGGCGACCTTAATTTCGTTGAGGGTAAAACCGACGGTTTGACCCAGCTTGATAAAGCGAAGCTC
>JAHJNE010000480.1 GCA_018820995.1 Gammaproteobacteria bacterium
CATGGCTTTGCTCGCGTTGTCTTTCGCATCTTCCAGCTTGCCTTTGTCCTGGCAAGCGGCCGCTTTACGATGGTGTTCTGCGCATGCCAGATGTTCATTGGCGGCTGCATTATGGGCGTTGCTGATTGCTGTGTTTGTGTTTGTGTTTGTCATGAGGGTCACCTTGATTGAGTTTGGATGAATAAACAGGTGCTGATTTACGTGGGCCAACTTTTACCGGTCAACGTTCATCAGCATGCACTGAAATTTTTAAGGTGTCGGTGTGGAAACGAACATCGCGAGCGGGGCTGCGGGGGCAAAACCAGAAACGAGCTGTTTGATGTATTTTCGCTGGTGTCATGCTAAAAATTGGATGTGGTTGTATTTGCTAAGTTGATAATTAGCGTGCTGTGAATTTCGTACTTCTATTTGCGTGCGGTTTTGGGCGTTAGTTATTTCTGCGATAAATGGGGCTGCGGAACCGGCATCTCACTAAGCATCGATGATTCGGAGGGCGGACTTACGTCTATCGAACCCTCCTGAGGCAGGAGCAAATAATGACGCCGGATCTGTTGCAGCTTGCCACTGACATACAACTGTTGCCAGGCAGCCACCAACTTACTTAATAATTCTGGCGAAACTGAAATCCGGCTAAAACCAAAATACACCGGGTCCGAATGTACTAACAGCAGTGGCTTAAATGCAGTGAGTGTATTCTGAGTTCGCCATTTCCAGGCAAGCTCTTCTTCCAGCACCGCCTGCACCCGCCCAGATTCAAGCAGTGCCAGTTTATCTTGGTTGGATACCATGGGGTAAAACCGCCGTTGCATCGATGGCGCATTTCTTAATTGCTGAAACGCCTCTCCAAAATAAGCCCCATTGAGCACAGCAATCGACACTGTGGCTGGCCAACGTATCAAATCACTGAGTTGGTGCAAAGGGGGCACCTTGCTGGGATCGGCAATCAGCCAGACTCGTTCTTCTAAATGCGGACCAATAAAAGCGATATATTTTGCTCTTTCCTCGTTGTAAGTTAACTGACTAATGACATCAAGATCGCCTTGCTCCAACAGTTTGAGCGCTCTAGCCCAAGGCGCATTTACAAAACGCACTGAGCAGCCAACCTGCGCGGCTACAGCTTGGATCATTCGGACATTAATGCCTTCAGGCTGCGCCACAGTAAGCACAATATGAGGAGGAAAAGGCGTATCTAACGCAAACCGCAACTGACAAGTTGGGGTTACTACCGGCGCGGCAAGAACCGGGATCGACCACGCGAAAACGAATAGCCAGCTTAAATGAAGCATCACCCACCGTTGCCTGCACTTTGCCATCTGTTCGGCAGCGGTCATCAGCGAAATCCTTAGTGACAAGTTACCTTCAATGTAGCGGGTTTTCCTTTAATTTACATCTATGTCATAGCAGACCACCACAAAAGACTGGGCGCAATTTATTACGTGGCTGTCTTCATTTTCGCCCTCAATTTCACTTCTATTTCCCACCCCCTATCCATTCCCCTTAAAAGTGGATGTACTGATATTTGTTCTCCTCAGCGTGCTCATCACGATGCTGACAGTCAGCCCAGCCATTTATTTTTGCGATTCCCTGAAAGAAAGTTGATGTTGTGCCAGTCTGTATGATGTTGATACATGCCAAAGCAGATGCAGGAAGGTGTTTTTTGGGTAATTCAGTGAAAAGTCGTATTTTTATCGGTTATGCCGCCATTTTCCTCGTCACACTGGTCGCCGCGGTGTTACTGATCCAAAGCAACCGCCAGTTAATGCAGCAGGTTGGCGGCTTTGTCGACCGTTCGGTCCCAGCACTGCAAGCCGTCTCGGCATTGCAAAATACTATCGGACAGCAAGTGCTGGCAGGTTATGAGTTATACGGTACCGTGATCAAAAGCAGCGAATTTTCGGAAAAACAACAAAGGATGGAGCAGGCACTACAACGCCATCTGCAGACGCTGGATAAAATCGGCGGCAACTCGTTGCAACAAGGGCAACAAAAACTACAGCAAGCTTTGCAGCAACTATTGCAAGTGATGCAAACAGTGCCGGTGGATTGGGACCAGGCACGCATCGAACTGAGCGCAGTCAATCAAACCGCCACCGAATTAAATCAACAACTGGAAACACTCGCCGCCAGCATCACCCAGGATGCACAGGCCAGCACGAAGAATATCAGCGGGGCATTGTCGCAAAACAGCAGTACTGTGGTGGTGTTATTACTGTTGATTGTATTGGTCGCCGTTGGTTTTTTCCTGTTAGCACAAAAACA
>JAHJNE010000481.1 GCA_018820995.1 Gammaproteobacteria bacterium
CGTGCTGTAAACACCCGATATTTTTGGGCTGCTGGCGCTGACTAACTGGTTGTAACCGCCTTCTGCGGTGACCGAATAAAAATCGCTACTGCGATCAAAGGCCGACAAACTCTTAATTTCGACGGTGCCGCCCAGAGATCCGGCTGGCATGTCTGGCGTCAGCGTTTTATTCACTTCCACCGATTCCAATAAATCGGATGGGATCACATCCAACGCCACCGCCCGGCGTCCGGCTTCCGGTGCCGCCAGCTGTGTGCCGTTGTAAGTGACGGCGTTGTAATCCGGTGCCAGACCACGTACCCGAATAAATCGACCTTCGCCCTGATCACGCTCGACCGATAAACCAGCCAGGCGCTGCAAAGCTTCACTGACGTTACTATCAGGGAACTGCCCCAGCTCGTCGGTACTGGCCACCGTCACAATACCGCCAGCATTACGCTGCCGATTCAGTGCTTTACTCATCGCACCTGACTGACCGGTAACGACGATATGTTCGACATTATGTTGCAGACCGTGCTCAACATTATGTTCAACGCCAGGTGCAGTAGCCGACTCAGTACTGCGGCTGTGCATGTTGCCCGCTTGCGGGTTTGCTGCAGAGTGATGCGCAGCTAGTTTGACGTCCGCCAGTCTTACTGGTTGCGCAGCGACTTGAAAGTTTAAGGTCGTTATCGCCGCGCCCAGATAATGCACCTGCAAGGTGTAACTGCCAGCCGGTAATTGCGGAAACACAAAACGGCCATCGGCCGCAGTGGTGCGTTTGAGCTGCAGTTCGACAATGCTCACTTCAGCACCGGCCAGCAACTGCTGACGGCTATCGACAATCCGACCACTGACCGGCGCATCTGCCCATACGGGGCTGGCCACACCCAATGCCCATGCACAGGCGATGGCCGTAGTAGCCAGTTGGTAGTTCGATTTCTTCATAGACTTGGAATTATTCATAACATCCTGCCGGGATCGGTAATTGACTGCGGCTATTGTCAAAAATCTGTATGACAAAACAGCCGTCAAAATTGCCGTCAGATGCGCCCGGCTGACCCGGGTCTTTGCAGCGCACGCGGCTTCACCTGGGTCATTAGCGAGTCATATTTAAGTCATATGAATGTCATCTAAACCATTGAACATCTGAGGTAAGGAAAATGTACTTTGGCGAAAGGCATCAACATGATGTGGCGACAACATCTGGATAAATTAGCGGGCAGCCTAATATTAATATTGTTCGCGGTGCTACTGGCGTGCCAGCTTGGCGAGTTCAAACCACCAAGCCGGCTTGATTGGTGGGATAGTCTTGGTGAAATCACCACCTTGCTGGTCGCGATCAGCTGGTTGTGCCTGATTGTCAGCAGCAGACCACGCGGGCCGGTCAGTAACTGGTTATTCGCCGGCAGTTTTCTGTTGGTGTTTTCTTATAGTCTTGACGTGGTCGATGAGTTCATCAGTTATCCCGACACGATACGACTGATGAGCTGGCTGGAGTCGTTCCCAGCCCCTATCGGTATGCTGTTTCTGACTTTTGGCTTAGTTGGCTGGCACCGGGAGCAGCTGGCCATTAACCGCCAACTTCAGGTACGCGAGCTGTTTTTGCGTGACCATCAGTTGCTGGATCCTTTGACCCAACTCTATGGCCCACTGTATTTACAAGCGGTACTCGACCGGGAACTGGAATTGCATCGCCAACAACAACAGCCACTCTCAATACTGATGTTGGATATTGCAGGTTTCTCCGACTATAACCGCCGTTTTGGAATTGCTGCCGGGGATCATTTACTGACGCAATTTAGCGAACTGATGACTCACCAATTACGTCAGCGCGATTTAATTTGCCGCTACGCCGGTGACTGTTTTGTCGCCGTGTTGCCCCAAACCGAAGCCGCCACTGCACAGGTGCTCAACCGTCATTTGCAACAACAATTGCAACAGCTATTGCCGCAGCAGAGCATTTTGCTCACCGGGGTAGTACTTGAATTTAGCGACAGCCACAACCATCAGCCACAAGATGCTGAAGCAGCGCTGAAACTGGCCAATCGCGAATTAGTGCAAGCGAAATCACATGCCACACAATTGCACACGTCAACGGCGTGAACCCGACAATGCCGCCACCAGCGCCCTACTTTAGTTATCAGGATAAAGTGCTGCTAATGCGGCATCAGGTCCCTGACTTACTGGATATGGCGAAACGTCGTGGCGCCAGCAGTACCCAATTGCTCAGTGGCACCCGGTTATTTGAACACGATTGCCATAAACCACAATATCGGATCGATGCCGCGTCATGGCTGAAACTGGTCGGCAACTGCCAGCAATTACCCAGCCCGGAACTACCGTTTTTAACCGCCAGCGCTTTGTTACAAAACCCCTATCTGGCGTTATGTCAGTTAATGACGACGGCAGCCAACCTGCAACAAGCGCTGCAACAACTACTGTATTTTCGGCACCAATTAGTACCGTATTTGTACGTGCAGTTGCAAACCACCTCTGATGCCACCCGCATCGAGCTGCATCCAGCCATCGGTCTTGGCTTGCAGCAGCAGTTTATCGCCGAAATTTGGCTGTCACTGATTTTACAATTGATCCGCCACCAGGTAGGCAGCGCAGCAGGCACGGTCATTTTGTTACGTCGACAAGCCAG
>JAHJNE010000482.1 GCA_018820995.1 Gammaproteobacteria bacterium
CGATTTTGACACTTACCTGATTTCTGCTGGTTATCGAATTGAGCAATGGACACCTTATATCTCTTATGCCGATTTTGATTCTGAGGGTGAAATGCACAGCACAACAAGTCTGGGGGTGCGTTGGGATTTTCACAGTTCAGCAGCCTTTAAATTTCAAATCGACGATGTCACCGATGATGGGATTAACGGTGGACAGGTCGCGGGCGACAGCAAAGCTGTGACCCTTGGCATAGATTTAGTATTTTAAGTATTGGAGACGACCATGAATTGGTTAAAAATGATTACCCTGACAACGACATTCGCTGCATCTTCGGCCATCGCTGAAGTTGCAGTCATTGTACACCCGTCTAATGCGGCTGCAGTTGATCAGTCTGAAATTACCCGGCTTTTCACCGGGCGTGGCACCACTTTTAATAATGGTAGCAAGGCAACGCCGTTAAATCTGGCTGAGTCAGCGGCCGCCCGTGGTGAATTTGATAGCAAAGTGCTGAGTAAATCGTCCAGTCAGATGAAAGCTTACTGGTCAAAACTAGTTTTCACCGGGAAAGGCACGCCACCTAAAGAGCTGACTTCAGATGCGGAAATGAAAGCTGCCGTCGCCGCAGATGCCACGGCTATTGGCTATATTGATGCTTCGGCTGTTGATGCATCAGTCAAAGTTCTGGCGAAGTTCTAATTTTTTGAATTGAACAGAGCTCAGTGCTAAGAAATAGTGGCGCAGAGATTTGACACTAGCGACAGACCTTTTGTCAGTCACTTTTGACCGCTTGATCTTGATAAAAATGGAGCTACTTACAGCTCCATTTTTTATGGGCGGTGCGACGTAAGTCAGTTTGATTTCTTTTTTGGCATGCGATTCACTGTTTTTTGAGTCTGATGGAAACTTGCATTGTCGCATAAGGCCGTCTCACCTTTGTCATGCTGCTGCGGCATCATCTTATTTGAGCGTGCGCAAGCTATTAGAAATGTTGTTTTGAGAAATAGGCATTTGTCTGGCAATAGCGTATAATTCGCGGCCGCTAAATTTTAACCAGTTATTAATGGAGTCTTCGATGGCCTTAGAACGTACTTTTTCAATCGTAAAACCTGACGCAGTTGCTAAAAACCACATCGGTGCAATCTACCACCGTTTCGAATCTGCAGGTCTGCGCATCGTTGCTGCTAAAATGCTGCACCTGAGCCGTGAACAAGCTGAAGGCTTCTACGGCGAACATAAAGAACGTCCATTTTTCAATGCTTTAGTATCTTTCATGACGTCTGGTCCAGTAATGGTTCAGGTTCTTGAAGGTGAAGACGCAGTGCGTAAGAACCGTGAAATCATGGGCGCAACTAATCCAAAAGAAGCTGCTGCTGGCACACTGCGTGGTGATTACGCTGCTAGCATCGATGAAAATGCTGTTCACGGTTCAGATGCTGCCGCTTCTGCTGCTCGTGAAATCGCATTCTTCTTCACTGAAGCTGAGCTGTGTGCTCGCACTCGATAAGCTGAAGTAAAATGCAGCAACAACCCACAGTCCTGCAACTGCAAAGGATTCGGGTAAATACCCAAAATCATTGAAGATTCGGGTAGGCGCCGAGTGAGTAAGACCCCAGGAGCATAGCTATCTATGTGACTGGGGCGAACGAGCGAAGGTAACAACCCCGAATCTTCAAGGATGATGGGTATATACTGCAAAGGGGGCTTAGCCCCCTTTCTGTCTATCTGTAACCTGATGAACCCAGTTGTATTTTGTTTGTCTCAATACCTTGATGGTGCAGACAAAATCCAGCTTAATACGTAGATGTTGCCCGAGGAGTGCCCAGAAATGACCACAGTTGACAGTAAAGTGAATCTGTTAGATTTAACACGTGAACAGATGAAAGAACTGATGGTATCGCTGGGCGAAAAAGCGTTCCGTGCCGATCAGCTAATGAAATGGATTTACCATTTCTGCATCGACGACTTCGACAAAATGACCAATATCAACAAAGATTTACGTGAAAAATTAAAGCGTAAATGTGTGATTGAAGCACCTGTTGTAGTGACGCGCCAGGATAGCGCCGATGGCACCATCAAATTTGTGATGGGACTCAAAGGCGGTCAGGAAGTGGAAACTGTCTGGATCCCGGAAAAAGACCGCCGCACTTTGTGTGTATCATCTCAGGTTGGTTGTGCGTTGGATTGTACTTTTTGTTCAACGGCGCAACAGGGCTTTAATCGCAATCTGACGGTGTCAGAAATTATTGGACAGGTATGGCGTGTTGGCCAGATTATCGGCTCTTATGGTGATACTGATGTCAAACCTGTGACCAACGTGGTGATGATGGGGATGGGCGAACCATTGCTCAATCTTAACAATGTTGTGCCGGCCATGGATCTGATGATGGAAGATTATGGGTTTGGTTTGTCGAAACGCCGCGTTACTTTGAGTACATCCGGGGTGGTGCCGGCACTTGATTTATTAAAAGATAAAATCGATGTCGCCTTGGCTATTTCACTGCATGCGCCGAATAATGAGTTGCGTGATCAGCTGGTTCCTGTTAATAAAAAGTACCCGATGGAAGAATTTCTCGCCTCAGCCAAGCGTTATGTGCAAGACTCGAGAGCCAATGATAAAGTGACTGTCGAATATGTGATGCTTGACGGGATCAACGACAGCATGGAACAAGCGCATGAATTAGCGCATGCACTACGGGATACACCATCAAAAATCAACCTGATCCCGTTCAACCCATACCCGGGTTCACCTTACAAAAGATCCAGCAATTCCAGGATTGACCGTTTTAATAAGGTGTTGCAGGAGCATGGTTACACTGTGATGGTACGTAAAACCCGCGGTGACGACATCGATGCTGCTTGTGGCCAATTAGTGGGTGATGTAATCGACCGCACTAAACGTCTGGCGAAAAAACAGATGAAAGGCGAGGAAATTGCTGTAAAAATAGTGTGATAGCTATAAGAATAGTCTGATAACTACAAGGATTTTCGCATCAAAATGCAAAATAAGTTAGTTGTTGCCAGTGTATTGTGTCTGACGTTGCTCAGCGCTTGTGTATCGGAATCCACAATTGTGAATACCGATCGGGTGGGGAAACCCCGCACGGATATGAAAGAAGCAGCGCGCACCCGAATGTCTTTGGGCTTAAATTATTTGCAACGGGGCGACACTTCGCAGGCTAAATACAATTTGGAAAAAGCTAAACAACTTGCTCCCGATTTATCTGATGTGGATAACGCATTGGCGTACTATTTCCAACAAGTGGGCGAGCTGGAACAGGCCGAAGAAGCTTATCGTGCTTCATTGCGCAAAGACAGCAATAATGCTGATACCTATAATAATTTTGGCTCCTTTCTCTGCCAGATTAATAAGTACACTGAAGCCGAAGAATTACTGCAGGCAGCGATTAAGCGACCTGGTTATATCCGGGTTGCAGACAGTTACGAAAATTTGGCTTTTTGTGCTTTAGCACAAAAAGATTACACGCGGTATCAGCAGTTTTTACGTCAATCCCTCCAACACAATAGCAACCGGACTTCAGCGCTTTATAATATGGCCGTGATTGAATACGCCATGGGTAATTTAACTGAAGCGAAAAAATGGCAAGCGCGTTTACATCAGATGGGGCAGGTATCGCCGGAAGCAACGTTAATCCGTTATTTAGTCGCTTACCAAAGTGGTGATATGGCGGAGCAACAGACAACAGAGAAGTTCCTGTTGTCGGTTTATCCAGGTAGCAGCGAAGCCGCAATGTTACTAAGCCGTGATTTTAGTCAAAGTAATCCGGAACAAATGCGGCAGGCTTATAAAGCGACTTTATTGACGGCTCCGGTTGAACAGGGTGATATACAAAATCAGCCGAAAATGAAAATTGTGAAACGTAAAGGAGTTGTGAGTTCGTCAAGTTCAGCAACGGTGTCACTAAAACCAACCTCAACCGCGAACACGCCCAATACGTCGGATGCTGCTTTACTGCAGGCTCAAAACAACCCTGAAGGCCCTTTTCAGGAACGAGCCCGTGACGAAATATCAGATTTACCTGTAGAGGCCGAAAATCTTCAAACTTCTTCTGAAGTCATGGCCGCGATGAAACCTGCCGACGCTTTGCCATTAGAGCAGCCAACGACTGCTGGATCGCTTCCGGTTCAGGAAACAGCAACAGTCACGCTGCCAGAGGTAAATGCCGGCAACAATAGTGCAACTGATTTCACTACAAACAATAGCGACGCCTCGACAGCCAGTTCATCAGTGAGCGCTTCTCCTCGCGAGGTGCTTACCCATCGTGTTGGTGCTGGTGATACGTTGTACAATATTGCCAGTCGCTACCGGCTATCAGTATCCGAGTTACAGCAACTCAACGCGCTTGATGACACGGCATTAATTGTTACTGGTCAGATATTACGTTTGTCGGCTGCAGCTGAGCCGGTTCGCAATAAAGCGAAAAGGATACCCGCGACAATTTCAGCCGAGCAACCTCCAGCCTCTTATCAGGTGACTGATGGCGAATCATGGTTCAGTATTTCCTATAAATACAACATCAAACTTGATACGCTGTTGAAGTGGAACAATATGACCGCAGATCAACCGTTGTCGATTGGACAAACCATTTATCTCAGGGATCCGGCATCACCATCATTATGAGTAATACAGCAGAAGTACAAGCCGATAGTGTTGGCGCACTCTTACGGCAAAGTCGCGAACAAAAAGGATTGACCACCGCTGAAGTGGCCACTCGCTTGCGGCTAAAAACCAGTCAAATCGAGCAAATTGAAGCGGAGGACTGGGATCCTGCAGTTTCGGTGACTTTTATGCGCGGTTATTTAAGAGCTTATGCTCGTTTACTAAAACTGCCAGAAAAAGAAATCCTGCAGAATTTTGAATTGCAGGCAGCTTACCTGCGTAATCAAGCCAAGCCGATGCACAGCTTTTCCAAGAAAAACCGCCTTGATGCCGTCGACAACCGCTTTATGCTGGCCACCTATTTATTAGTTGTGTTGCTGATCGGGTTATTTTTGGTCTGGTTCTGGCAAACACACATTCTCGATTCTCAGCCGGTGTCAGTGGTGCCCGAATATCGAATTAGCGGCGATGAGTCCAGCGATGTGAACACCTCAATCCAACCAACCTCCGTCCTGCCTGCAATCGTCAATGATCAGGGTGCTAGCGTGACGCAAAGTTCGGAGCCATCCGAATCGGTTTCTGTTGAAGTCACAATGCCAACTGAGTCAAGTACAGTTGTGGAACAACCTTTAACCTTAGAATCTGAAACGCAGGGTACAACTAATCAGTTAAAACCGACGACAGACGCTGCGCCAGTCACAGATTCACAAGCTTCCGAGGGTGCCAATGCGAGTGCTGATAGTGCCAACCCTGTTAACGATCAAAGGATAACGAATACCGAGGCAGCGCTTACTCCAGCAGCCGCTTCGGTAGAGGTTCAGACAAATTCAGATGTCGTTCGAACCGGCCAGTTAGACCTGACGTTTAGTGAACAATGTTGGGTGACTGTTGAGGATGCTACCGGTAAACGGTTGGCATACGGCATGAAATCAGCCGGGCAGTCATTGCAGCTTACAGGGCAACTACCGTTGCGCCTGACGTTGGGTAACGCTGCTGCCGCAACCGTACAGCTTAATCAGATTGCTGTTGATTTGTCTGGCTACCGCGCTGGACAGGTTGCACGTTTAACTTTAGATGGACAGCTTTAATATGTTTTCAGAAAGTCCAATTGTTCGCCGTAAATCAAAACAAATTAGTGTTGGTAATGTATTGATTGGTGGTGATGCGCCGATTGCTGTGCAGTCGATGACCAATACCAAAACGACAGATGTCGCCGCCACGTTGGCGCAAATTCAGGCGATTGCCAATGCTGGTGCCGATTTAGTTCGGGTGTCGGTACCGACCATGGAAGCCGCAGAAGCATTTAAACTGATTAAACAACAGTCGCCGATCCCGCTGGTTGCTGATATCCATTTTGATTATCGCATCGCATTAAAAGTCGCCGAATATGGGGTCGATTGCCTGCGAATTAACCCGGGGAATATTGGTCGGGAAGATCGGATCCGTGCAGTGGTCGACGCCGCCCGTGATAAGAATATTCCAATCCGGATTGGCGTCAATGGCGGTTCTTTAGAAGCTGATTTGCAAGAAAAGTACGGCGAGCCAACGCCTGAAGCTTTGGTAGAATCGGCAATGCGCCATGTCGAAATCCTCGACCGGCTCAACTTTCATAATTTTAAAGTCAGCGTCAAAGCATCCGATGTGTTTTTAGCTGTGGGTGCCTATCGTTTACTGGCAAAACAAATCGAACAACCTCTGCATTTAGGCATTACAGAAGCCGGCGGTTTACGCTCTGGTTCCGTGAAGTCTGCCATTGGTCTGGGTATGCTGTTGGCCGAAGGTATTGGTGATACCATTCGGATTTCGCTGGCAGCTGATCCGGTTGAAGAAGTGAAAGTTGCTTTTGATATTTTAAAATCACTGCGGATCCGCTCCAGAGGTATCAATTTTATTGCTTGCCCAAGTTGTTCCAGACAGGAATTTGATGTCATTAAAACCATGAACGAGCTCGAGCAGCGGTTAGAGGATATCATCGATCCGCTGACAGTTTCTGTGATAGGGTGCGTCGTCAATGGCCCGGGAGAAGCATTAATTTCCGACTTAGGTGTGGCTGGAGCCAATCGTAAAAGTGGTTTTTATCTCAAAGGTGAACGGCAGAAATTGCGCATCGATAACGAAAGTGTCGCAGAGCAACTCGAGCAACAAGTCCGTTTATAC
>JAHJNE010000483.1 GCA_018820995.1 Gammaproteobacteria bacterium
AACCACAGCACCTGATAGGCGGTTAATTCAAAAGCACTGCTCTGATAACTTTGATTTGTTAGCTGATCGACCCAAAGACCGGCCGGCAGCTGGCGGAATAGTTGCCGTTGTTCGGAGAAATTCACTAAACAAAGCAACGTTTTACCTGCCAGCTCGCGCTGATAAGCAAACAAATGCGGGTTATCGCAGTTTAAAATGGAGGTGGTGCCAGCGCCGGTTTCCGGCAGCGTGGCGCGGGTGAGCAATAAGTGCTGTAGCTGTTGATAAATTTGGCCGGAAACACTGGTTTTACTCTGCGCTTCCAGCAGTTGGTTATCATCCAGTCGCACCCGATTTACCCAGCGACTGTCGTCTTTTTTCACTGGATCTTGTTGATAGCTATAGTCATTTTGAATGCCAAGTTCGTCCCCCATATACAACAGCGGCAGACCGCCTATGCTCAGGATCACACTATTAAGCAGATAAATTCTGGCCAGTGCATGGTTTAAATGCAGGGCGCTTTGCGAGGATTGCGTTTCAGATTGCGCTTGTTCAACCCCTGCCAGCGACGCCAGCATACCAGCGACCCGGCAATCGCCGGTCACCGGGTTTTGCTGAAACGGCACGCCTTTGGCAAAACTGCCTGGAAATTGGCCGGTGTAAAACTGGTTTAAAAACTGCCGGTGGTGATCGGGATTGATCCCCAACTGCCAGGCCACATCATCATCAAAAGTCCAGCCGATATCATCATGACAACGAATATAATTGACCCAGCTACAATGCGGATTAATCGCAAATTGCCGGCGTAAAGACTCCGACAATAACCGGGTTTTGCGGGTGGCCAAGCTGTTCCACAACATCGCCATCAGCAGTGGGTTATAAGATAATTGACACTCATTCGGCGCGATGTATTTCACCACTTCGGCCGGATGGACAATGGCTTCTGATTTAAATTGCAATGCCGGAGCCACAATACGTGCTACCGCGTTAAAGGCCTTGATTAACGTATGCGCTTTGGGCAAGTTCTCGCAGTTGGTGCCGGCTTCTTTCCAGACAAAAGCCAGCGCATCTAAGCGCAGCACGGCCGCGCCCTGATTAGCTAAAAACAGCATTTCTTCGGCCATCGCCTGAAACACCTGCGGGTTGGCGTAATTCAGATCCCATTGGAAGCTGTTAAAAGTGGTCCAAATCCAACGATTGGACTTGGGTTCTAAGGTAAAACAGCCCCGACGAATTTCCGGAAAAATCTCCCGTAAACATGGGGCAAACTGGTCGCGTTCCTGATCGGTCAGGAAAAAATAATAATCACGATACTGCTCACGAAGATGCGCTGGGCCGTCTTTGGCTAGTTTTGCCCATTTATGTTCGTCAGAAGTGTGATTGAACACAAAATCGAGTACTGGCTTGATGCCTTGTTGATGCAGTTGTTGCATCAGGCTGGCCAGTTGCGGCATGGTGCCTAGTTCAGGCGTAGTGTCACGATAATCGGACACCGCATAACCACCATCACTATTCGGCGTTGGCGCCTTAAACAACGGCATCAGGTGCAAATAGTTAATGCCGGTTTGTTGTAAATAAGGAATCCGATCGGCGAGCCCAGCAAAGTCACCGGCAAACAAATCAACGTAACAGGCGGCGCCAAGTGCTTGTTCTGACTGATGCCAGTGCTGCGGTTGGCTTTTTTGTTGCTGCGCAAGTTCTTGTTGATCTTGCTGTTGCAAATAAGCAGGTCGCTGCGCCGAACTTTTCGCCAGCTGCTTTAATAATTGTTCCAGATGGTAATAACAATCGTAGTGATTGCCATATAACGACAGATAAAGTTCCAGTAGCTCAGGCAGCACCTGTTTTAGTCTTGGCTGTAAGACCGCAAAACTATCTTTTGCTAAGGTTTTTAAATTTGAACTATATCGTTTAAGTAATTTTTCAGACTCAAGTTGGATGAGGGCTGGGTTTTCCAGCAATTGAGCAGTGGTTTTTTGCATGATAAAAGATCCAAACCTGAGTGTTGGAGCTATTTAAACCATTAATTTTGGCTTTTTTCAAGTGAAAAACGCTGCATTGTCTAAATTTTGTGCTGAATATTTACACTGCGAGATAAATCAGTTATTTTTTAACTTAAACATTTAAGTTGGTGTAATTACCAGCCCTCAGCCATAGGTAAATACGATGCTAGTTCCAGTCTGTTGTTTTGGAGAAATCCTGATTGATTTTCTGCAGGATCCGCAGCAAAACGAGCTGTTTCGTCGTTTTGCCGGTGGTGCGCCAGCCAATGTTGCCGTTGCGGTGGCAAAGCTTGGCGGCCATAGCAAGTTTATTGGTATGGTTGGCAACGACATGTTTGGTGAATTTTTGACAGCGCAGTTGCAGCACTATGGCGTGGATTGCAGCGCGGTGCGCCAAACCTCGTTGGCAAAAACCGCTTTGGCCTTTGTGGCGTTGGATGCGCATGGCGACCGTAGTTTTTCGTTTTACCGACCGCCGGCCGCCGACTTATTGTATTTGCCGCAGGACTGCCCACAGAGTTTGTGGCAACAACCTGGCATCTTGCATCTGTGTTCCAACAGCCTGACCGAAGCCGCCATTGCCGTGACCAGTTTTGCCTTAGTCGCCACCGCCAAGGCCAATGGCTGGCTGGTGTCAGTGGATGCAAATCTGCGGCATAACTTATGGCAAGAGGGCGTTGCCGATCGGTCATTGGTCACGCAGTTATTACAACAAGCGGACCTGATTAAACTCAGCGATGACGAGCTGGTCTATTTAGCCGACGGCACTGATCCTGAAGTATGGTTAAGCCAGCTCCAGCAACAGCAACAGCAGCCAAGCTGGGCGGTAGTCACCGCAGGCAGTGCTGAAGTACGCAGTTATAGCCATGCTGGTAAATTAAAGGTGCCGGTAAAACCGGTGACGGTTGTTGATACCACCGCCGCCGGAGATTCATTTGTCGGCGCCTGGTTGTTGCAGCTCAGCGACTTACTGAGCGCTGGTCAAAGCTTCAGGCAAGTTGCCAGTGATGCCAATTTACAGCAACAGCTGATTCAAAAAGCGATTGCAGCCGGTTCACTGACTTGCCAGCAATTTGGCGCTTTTAGTGCGTTGCCAACTAAGGCTGAGTGGGAGCAGCAGCTTTCATCTCTGCCGGATGATGTTTCAGTAGCTTAGGAAAAGTGAATAGGTTCAACAAAGCGAAGGTGGCCGTTGTCGAAGCAAATGACCACCGCTTCATCAGCCACTTGGTGCTGCCTCGTTTACAGTGCCGTATTAACCTGGTCCTTGATAGACCGATTGTGGCCCTGGCACCTGATGTTTGGCAAAAGCAGCATGCACCCGTTCGGTGACTTCCGACTCGAAGCGTTTTTCGTAAGAAACATCCAGTACATAAGCTTTTAGTAACGCCCGGGTATAAAATACATTGCCAGCCAATTGGTCTTTAAACAGCACCACCACCGGCTTTTCCAAATAGACAGAGCGGCTGGCAATAGCAGCTTCGCGCACCAGTTTTTCCACCAATTTTAAATCGCTGATGGGGCTGACAAAAAACGTCACTTCCACTTGCATGTCTAAAGCACCGGCATTGGCAGACGTGACCGGACTGTTCATAAACTGGCTGTTTGGTACTGTGACGATGGAATCATCGAGGGTGCGAATACGGGTTGAACGCACGCCAATAGCCAGTACGTCACCGTATATATCACCAAACTTCACCCGATCGCCGACCCGAAACGAGCGGTCAAACATCACGATTAGGCCCGATAACAGCGAGGCCGCCACGTCTTTCGCGCCAATTGCAAAGGCCAAACCAATCGAACCGCCAATGGCCAGCGCTGCTTCTTTGGAGCGAAAGAGCAGAAAAATCGCCAGAGCAATAGAGCCAATCACCAGTACAAAATTGGTCATGGTGGTCATTTGTTCGATACGTAGCCGATAGTCCGGAAAAGCTTTTGCCAAGCGGCTAGAGAGTATTTTCAGCGACTTGGCCAACAAGAACGACACGCATAACACAGTGAAGGAAATAGCCAGCCGTGAAAAATCAAAGGCGGCAAAAATTTCAGTGGGATCGCTACTCACAGGGCTGCTCCTTTAAACAAAAATTGCCGTTTCACCAGGTAGTTCTCCACTGCGCGGGTCCAGAAACTTTCGACATGCCAGCCCGCGCGTTCACCATCATCAAAGCTAAACACAATGCCATGTGGCACCAACTCTTCAATACGGCGGTGGATGTTGTTTTCATGATCGTTCATCACCTGCGTCAGGCCGGCCAGAGTCAGGCCGTTGTGTTCAATCAGCGCGGCTAACGTCATCAGGGTGACATCGGATAAATTCTCCAGCACCCGCTGCTCCGGAACATCAAACAACTTAATTGCCAGTTTGTTTTCATGCAAAAATAACGATGCTTTCCAGTAATACAAGGCTTGACGTGGGTTGCCGCGGGTATAGTCCCATAATATCCGGAAATACAGATTGCGGTTTTTTTCTGCAATTTCTTGTTGTTGCTGCGGTTGGCCTTTTTGTGGCGACTTCATTTGCAGCTCGTTAAAATTCGGCTCCCCTTGATGGAACTGGTTATGCCGATATAAAATTAATGACTTTAATTGCTCTTCACTGACACCGCCGATATGGATGACATCGCTGAAACAACCGGCACCAGGCACGCCTTGCCTTGCAATCGACCAGGCATACGACGTGAAGGTGGTGAGCCACATATGCTGGCCCGAGGTTTGTAGCAATAAATCGATGACAAAGGAAAAGGCCTGGAAACCATCCACTTTGCGCAGTACACAGTTTTCAACGTTTTCTAGGGCAATGACGGATCGCGGCAAGGCGTTAATGGCCTGGATCAGTTCCTGGCCGCTATTCATCGGCCGACCATCTAACAATTCTGTGCTCAAGCGATGGCAAATTTCCGCCACGCTGGTGTCACCGGTGTGAATGCGTGCATGCAAATAAGTCATCGGCTGGCTGCGAACAAATTGCGCGATCACTTCTGACTTACCTACACCGCGATCACCACAAAGTAAAATTCGGGTGGTGGAGCCTTGTTGTTGCCATTCCTGATAGGCCTGATGTAAAGAGGCATCGATTTCACTGCGTGAAACGTACCAGTCTGGTTTGGCCGCAATTCGAAAATCAAAGGCTTGCCAGTATGGCTCGGGAAACCGGCTAGCATTTAGTTGCACGGTATAGCGGCGGTGCTGGCGTTCGATAATAGCGCGGCTGAGCATTGCCTGAAAACTGCGGGTCATTTCCAGCTCGGTTAAGCGGTCAGCCAGAATGCGCCAGGCCACCCGATACACCCCAATGCCGCCACCAAACACCAGCACCAGTGGCTCCCAGATTTTGTCGGCCGAATGCTGGCTAATACCCCGCCAGCGTAAGGACGTATTGGCCTGATCATTCATTTTTCGCCATGCCAACCGGTCGCGCCACACGCCAGCAAACATCACACTAATGGCAATCACCATTAGCAGTTTATCCAGATAAAAACTCGACAGATTGGTACTGAGCATGGTGCTGAACAAGATGCTCACTAACGACGTGATTAGCCAATAATACAAATATACTTTTGGCAAAAACTCAAACACCGCTTCCACGGCAGCCACATCTTTAGCAAATTTTTGTTTGCGTTGATGGCGCTGGCTAAGCAGCGGGCTGATGTAATTCACCAGTCCCAGCAATAAGAAAAACAGCACCACTTGATTGAGGATCGCAACGGCATAACGGGCTTCATCAAAGCCAAAGCTAATTGCCAGATCAATCGCCAGATTACCGGCAAAAAACAACACAATAAACACATATAAATCGGCGATAACCGTGGTGAGCCAACGGATAAAACGCAGCGCTTTGGGGTGACTGAACTGATTACTGAACCAGCGCCGGCAGGCGATAATAATTTCGCGGCGGCGGAAAAATAGCCAACCAATCACAGTGATCATCAGCAACAGCCGCAAGATATGGGTCACTTTGTTAAAGCGGAATTGCTGATTGGTCAGTTGCTCAGCATGTTCATTGAGAAAGGCGGAACGCCATAGCCAAAAACTCACATCGCTCGCCAAAGTATCAAGCTCGACCAGCACCGGTTCCGACTGATTAATCACAAAGGCATAATCTTCAATCACTTTGGCGATTAGTAGCCCACGTAATTCGACCAATTCTTGTCTATAGCGCTGTTGCCACTGCACCGTTTGCCAGATTTGCTCGGCGCGATCTTTAAGATAGCGGTCGTAATCAAGCTGAAAGCTGATGCGTTTTTGCTGAATTTCCTGAATTAGTTCACGTGCAGTAGCATCATCGGTGTCGCGAATTTGCACGCTGGGAATTTCGGTGACATCATCGATTGCCACATCGAGTGGAAAATAATGCTGCAAAAAGTCAGTTTGCGTGCGCACAGTGCTGTTAGACAACGTCAGTAGTTGCCGGACTTTGAGTCTCGAACTACTAAAATCCTGGGTGCCGGGGCGGAAAAAGTCGTTTTCGAGCGCCTCGGCGATATCCGCTGAGGTGGCTTGCCAGGTTTTCACTTCAGTACTGAAATCGGCCTGTACTTTGCCCAGGTATTGTCTGGTTTGATTCAGCGCAGAAAACTGCTTTTCAAGCGCTAGTCGGATAGAGAGTAACCTGATTTGTCGCTCATCGGCGGCTTGTCGCAGCGCTTTTTGAATATCCTTAGTATTTTCTGCCAATGCTTGGGCTTCAATTTTTGCGGAGCTTAAGTTTTCACGTGAATCTTGTTCGTTGTCACTGATCAGTTTTTTCGAATTAGCATCGGCCAGCAATTGTTTACGCTGCTGGGCACTGGCATGCAGCCATTGCAATTGCAGCCTGAGTAAATCTATCTGTAGCTGACTTTCGATTGCCAGGCTGGCGGAGACATCCGGTTGTTGTTCCAGTAATTGTTGTAATTGGTTTTCCAGCAATTTGCGATCTGCATCTGGTGCAAAATCTTCTGCCAGCCAGGCGTCGGGCAGTGCTTGATTCAGCGAATCGGTGCCAATCAGCTGCTTTTCAAACAGCGCTGTTAACAGCGCAATTTTTTCCGGTTGGTCGAAAGCGATTGCAATGGGTGTGTCCGCATCGTGGTTTGTGGTCGTACTCGTTGCAGAAGCTGCGACTGGAGCCAGCGCAGGACTGTTTTCTACTGTAGTCACTGGTACAGAAGCATTCGGCGCAGGCTCGGCCGCTAGCGGAAAACTAGCGATACTAATCAGCCATAAGCAAGCCAAAAGTAATAATGAAAACGTGCCGAATGCGGCCACGCGCGGCAAAAACAAGTTGCTGCCGGCAAATGTTGAAGTCAGGTTCAAGCAAATGATCCTCAGTGCTGAATGAAGCTGTAACTAGGCTGCAGTGATTCGCTTGCCAGCCAAGACCTGCAGGCAGGGTATCATTGTGACTTAAGATATACGCTGGCTGCTATCTTGTAAACGCAGGCCCATAGCGAGAGTATTGTGTTGAAAAGCGACGGTGATTGCGCCGAAGCTACTGCGGGTCATTTAAGTATTTCAGGTATATCTCAAGCGGTGTCTCGG
>JAHJNE010000484.1 GCA_018820995.1 Gammaproteobacteria bacterium
AGGCCGAACTTTAGAGGTTTTGAATAACAGCGAATTGGTGGCGCGTTCCGGATCAAGATAACCCAAGCCTAAATCCAGGCTATAAGATAAATCGCGGGTCCAGACATAATGCCATTTGGCGCCGGTTTCGAAACATGGGCAAGGGACGGGTTGTTGATCGTTAAATCCCCAGTCGGTGATTTCGCTAACACTGTCTTGCTCGCGTTCTTGTTGCGTTAGACTAAACAAGGCGTCGAATAACGCATTGTTGCTGGATACCTGTAATTGAGTCGGGTCGACTTGAATTGTTTTTTGCTTGCTGGCGGTTTGTAACTTAAATTCACGTTGGCCGTTGTTAAGCTGTAAAGCTTCCAGCGAAACCTTGCCAAACTGATGCGCATACTGTCGTTGTTGGATGCTGCCTTCACTGTCGGCCGATACAGCAAAGCTGAGCATCGTTAACCCAAACAGAGCTAAGCCGGATAAAGCCATCGGTGATTTTCCAGGTTGCAAACGGGTCGGTCGCCGGAAGGGTTTGAATACACCAGCGAGGCCCGATGTAGCAACAAAGCCAAGAGACGTCGGCTGCAGGTGGTTTTTTACCAATCGAATTACAAAGTGAGCAGAGCGCATAACAATAGATGTCCTTGTCTACATAATCTGCATGAGTTTAACAGTCTCTGGCGCCTGAGTGTAGCGGCGATAGGCTTTCTGTTTTGAAAGGCGGCGACTTGCATTCGTATTCAACCTTGTTGGCGCAAAGGCCGGTCCACTTTGCCGAAACTCGCCAGGGGCTGGGGGTTATCGATGTCTTTTTTGAACTTTGATCCCAGTTGTTGCGTAAACAGAATTATCGCGGCTGGCTGAGCGACCTTGGTGCAGTATTCGTATGCTAGATGTGCGTCATTCGTAAGCTGTTGGGGCTCATTTATGGTGCGCTATGTGGTGCTGGTGTTAGGACTCTTCATGTCAGTTTTATCTGTTTAGGAGCAAAAGATGTTTGGTTTATTTAAAAAAGATCCGGTGAAAAAATTACGGCAGCAATACGACCAAAAACTAGAGCAAGCGATGTTGGCGCAGCGCAGCGGGAATTTGCGCTTGTTCGCAGATTTAACGGCAGAGAGCGAAGCTCTATGGGCGCAATTACAACAACTTGAGCAAGCGCAGCAGTAATCCTGACCATCGTGTTTTCTGGCTGTTTATCGGTGAGAGCAACATCGGTAGCACGTTGTCAGTTGATGCTTTGAGGACGGTTCATGTCAATGAATATGATGAAATTACTCCCATGAAATAACGGGCTAAGAAATTACTGCCCAAGAAATTACGGATCAGCCCGCAGTTTTTTGTACGACAAGCCGATTAGTGAAAATTTCGGGCGGCACTTTGTAGTTGCGGTAGTAAGTGGTCAAGGCTTTGCAGTTGACCGGCGATGATATGGATCACATCGCCTTCGCGTTGTAACATGCCGTGAACCCATAACAATTGGGCGGTGAGAAATGGTTTTTTTTGTGCCATGGCTGTCGCCTGCCATACCAGTAAATTGATATTGCCCGTTTCATCTTCAAGGGTGACAAAAGTGACACCGGCTGCGGTGCCCGGGCTTTGACGCGCAGTGACTAAACCCGCAACCTGAACCGCGCTTTTATTGTTTAAAGAAGTCAGTTGCTGTGCTGTTTTAATTTTGCCAGGTAAGCCCGCCTGGCGTAATAAAGCCATCGGATGCTGATTTAAACTGAGCCCTAGTCTGGCGTAATCTTCTATTAAATCATCGACTGGGGTGGGTGCAGGTAGAAAAAAAACGTTCCTGCTTGAGGTCGTTGTACTGTCCGTTATATTGGCCGTTATATTGCCCGTTATGTTGCAAGTTTTGGCGCTAACTTTGCTGTGAATCGTGCTACTTGTTGTGTCAGCCGCAACCGTCGGCAGTGCTAACGTTTCTGCGCCATGGTTGTGTTGCAATAATGCCTGCGTTGCGGCCTCGTCCTCGCTAGGTGTTCCCAACTCCAGCAAGCCGGACAGCTCTAGTTGAGCTGTATTTGGCTTACCGGCAGCAGGCTCTGCCACGCCGGCAAATAACGGCAAGTCAGTCAGATTATCCTGTAACTGCCAGCGACTCTGGTAACGATGGCCAGAAAGGAGCTGTAAAGCGCCACTACTGGCGAGCAAGGCTAAATCGTCTTTGCGCACACCGCTGTGAGTAAGTGCGGCCAGACTGGCAAAACCGGTCGCAGGGCGGTGAGCAATCAGTTGCTTGCAGCGTTGCTGGTTTAAGCCTTTCACCTGACGAAACCCTAGTCGCAACGCACGTTTTATCATAGGGCTAGTGCCGGATTGGTGCTGAGAACTATGATTGTAGCTATGCGCCATGCCGGTTGTTTCACTCTCATTGACCACAAGGTGTTCAATTTGATGATCCCAACCTGAATGCTGAATACACACTGGCAGCACCTGTAATTGCTGGCGTGTTGCATCTTGAATGAGCTGGGATGCTGAATAAAAGCCCATAGGTAAGCTATTGAGTAAACTGGTGAAAAACTCAAGCGGGTAATAATATTTCAGCCATGCTGAGGCATAAGCCAACAGGGCAAAACTCGCAGAATGTGATTCAGGAAAACCATATTCGCCAAAACCACAAATTTGCTGAAAAATTTGTTCGGCATAACTCTGGGTGTACCCCCGCTCGAGCATTCCTTGCTGCAGCTTGGGCCAGAATTGGGTGAGCTCGCCGGTTTTTTTCCAGCTTGCCATCGCGCGGCGCAGCTGATCGGCTTCACCACCGCTAAAGCCGGCGGCAACCATTGCCAGTTTAATCACTTGTTCCTGAAAAATCGGTACTCCCATGGTGCGCCCAAGTACTTGTTTCAGTGCCTCAGACGGATATCTGACCGCTTCCAGGCCCATACGGCGTCGTAAAAATGGGTGCACCATACCGCCTTGAATAGGGCCGGGTCTGACAATTGCGATTTGGATCACCAAATCATAAAAGCAAGCCGGTTTCAGTCTGGGTAACATGCTCATCTGCGCCCGGGATTCAATTTGAAACAAGCCCACAGTATTGGCTTGTTGGATCATCTGATAGACCGCTGGATCATCACCCAAGCCACTGATGTCAGCGAGTTGCAGCTGTTGTTTCTGCTCTGTCGCCACCAACTGCAGGGTTTTACGCAGTGCAGTTAACATCCCTAGCGCCAGAATATCGACTTTCAGTAACCCCAAGGTTTCCAAATCATCTTTATCCCACTGAATCACGGTTCGCTGAGCCATCGCGGCATTTTCGACTGGCACCAGTTCGTACAAAGGACCTGCCGAAATCACAAATCCACCGACATGCTGGGATAAATGTCGCGGAAAACCACGGATTTGTGTCACAAGCGAGATAAATTGCTGCGCCATCGTCGATTGTAAATCAAAACCAACTGCGGCCAGTTGCTGATACCAGGGTTGGGTCGGATCACGGCGGTTGATTTGCTGCAAAAAGTGTTCAAGCTGAGTCGGGTGAAAACCCAATGCTTTACCAACATCGCGCACACTGCTGCGCAAGCGATAACAAATCACGGTGGCGGCCAGCGCTGCTCGTTGTCTGCCATATTTCTGGTAAATATACTGAATAATCTCTTCCCGGCGTTCATGTTCAAAATCGACGTCGATATCCGGTGGTTCGGCGCGTTCTCTGGAAATAAACCGCTCAAATAATACGGAGATTTGCCTTGGGTCCACCGCGGTGATTTCAAGGCAATAACACACCACCGAATTGGCGGCAGAACCACGGCCCTGATACAGGATCTGTTGGGTTTTGGCAAAATGGACAATATCGGCAATGGTCAAAAAGAAATAGGCATAGTTCAGCTCATCAATTAATAGCAGTTCTTTTTCAATAAGTTGTTGAATATCAGGCGGTACACCTGCCTGAAAGCGGCGCAGGCAACCAGCGGCGACTAATTGTCGCAAATGTTGCATCGCCGTAAGGCCTTCAGGCACCAGTTCGGCCGGATATTCATATTGCAGTGAATCGAGGTTAAATTGGCAGAGATCGGCGATGGCGGCACTTTGCTCCAGCACCGTTTTTGCAAACAAGCGCTTTAACTTCGATATAGGTCTTAAACAACGTTCGGCATTGGCTTCCAACGCAAAACCGGCAGCCGCAACGGTCGTGCCTAGCCGAATTGCTGTAACTACATGTTGTAGCGGCAATTGCGCACTGTCATGCATTAACACGGCGCCCACCGCACAAAGTTTGAGATTAAAGTTGGTGGCAAGCTGCTGCAGATAAAGCTGGCTGGCGGCATCGTCGTCTTTAAGTAAACGTTGTTGTGCCAGATATAACCGGGCGCCAAAATGTTTTTGCAGCCATGCTGCCCAGTGCTGGTCTTGCTCAGTATCACCACAGGGTAGCCACAGTAGTAAACAATGCTGGCAACTTTTTAAATCCCATAATTCCAGCTGGTACTGTCCTTTATCAGCGCGGCTTCTGGCCTTGGTAATGATACGGCATAATTCGGCATAAGCATGGCGATCGGGGCATAACAAGACCAGTTGTAGGCTCTCGGCGTATTGAAAAAAGGAGCCGACGATAAGCTGAAGGGGCAGCTGCTGTTGTTTAATCTGCCGATGCGCCCGCACCACGCCAGCCACCGAACATTCGTCAGTCAGCGCCAAAGCCTGATAACCAAGGCTTGCAGCGGTGCTGACCAGCTGCTCCGGACTGGAAGCGCCGGTTAAAAAGGAAAAGTTACTCTGACAAAACAATTCGGCGTAACGCATCAGGCAAAGTATCCCTGCAAGTACCAGCCGCTGGCATTTTTAAAGGCCCAGCACCATTGGCCCTCGGCATTTCGCCCAATGTAATAATCACGCTGCACCGGATGTTGATCCCACCAGCCTGTTTGGATCCGCTCGAGTCCTGGCTGTAACTGCAATTGCATCCTGAGTGGAATGGGCTCTGCCAGTAAGAGCGCTGGGCGCAAAGGCAAAATATCCGCAGCGCGCTTGTTTGGCTCAGTGTTTCTATCGTCAAGTGCGCCGGCAACGGCACTTTGGTTGAAGGTCAGTTCGCGACAACCATTCGCGAGTTCTGGTCGGTGATCGGCTTGTGATATGGGCTG
>JAHJNE010000485.1 GCA_018820995.1 Gammaproteobacteria bacterium
CCTGGCAACAACTGGAAATTAATTTGCTGCAAAATACTGTGATCGCCATAGCCTGCACGAACGTTTTCCATCTTCAGCAGTGGATTCGGTAACGAGCGAGGATCTAAAAACTCAAACTGAAAGGGCGAATCAACATGAGCTGGCGCCAATAAAGTCATGCGCTCCAGCGCTTTGATCCGGCTTTGCGCCTGTTTTGCTTTGGTCGCTTGGGCCCGGAAGCGGTCGATAAATTTCTGCAGGTGCGCTACCTGACGTTGCTGTTTCTCAAACGTAGATTGTTGTTGCGCCATTTGCTCGGCACGCTGACGTTCGAATTGGCTGTAGTTGCCGCGATAAAGCGTCAGTTGTTGGTTGTCGATGTGGGCGATGTTATCGACCACTGCATCGAGGAAATCTCGGTCGTGGCTGATCAGCAGCATGGTGCCTTCGAAATTGGCGAGATACTTCTCCAGCCAGAGCACCGCGTCTAAGTCTAAGTGGTTGGTCGGTTCATCCAGTAATAGCAGTTCAGCTCGTTGCATTAAGGCGCGGGCGAGGTTCAAACGCATGCGCCAGCCACCGGAAAAGGATTTAACCGCTTGTTGCTGCATGGGGCCGGTAAAACCTAAACCATCGAGTAAAGTGCCGGCTTTGGCTTCAGCGCGATAACCATCAAGCGCTTCTATTTTATGGTGCACCGCAATCAGGTCGGTGTCTTCATGCGCGAGTTTGACCTGTTGTAGTAAAGGATATAAGGCTTCATCGCCTTGCAGTACATAGTCCATGGCACTGGCGTCAACAGCTGGTGTTTCCTGGGCAACGGTTGCAATGGTCCAGCTGGATGGAATGCTGACGCTGCCGGCATCTGCTTGCAGTTTGCCTTGTAGTAAGGCAAATAAAGTCGATTTACCGCAGCCATTGGCACCGATGATCCCAACTTTTTGCCCTGGAAATACGGTAAGATTGGCTTGTTGCAGCAAACATAAAATGCCGCGGCGCAGTTCGACTTGTTGCAGTTGGATCATTTGTTCTACCACTAGGACTGATTTGGGTTGCTAATGTAATCTTTCAGGCCGTACAAACCAAGAGTTTCGCGGTTTTTTGCATCATAAGAAGGTAAATTTCATCGATGACCACCAGAAAGAAAAAACGTTTTATTGCCGGAGCCAGCTGTCCGAAATGCAAAGCAGTGGATACGATGATGTTGTTTCTGGAACACAATGTCGAAAAAGTGGAGTGCGTAAGTTGCGGCTATCAGATGGCACAGCCTGAATCGCAAGTAGAGCGGATGGCGCGCGAAGCTGAGACAGTGATTGGCGTTTTTAAGCCGGAATAGGCTGCTCGGTGTACCTAGGGACTGGCGCTGCCTGTTGTACAGATCGCATCTGTAATGTAGTTGCTGAAACGAACATGACAACAGGCGTGGTATTTCCAATGATTTGTAATCAATAGCTATTAATAATGCGGCGGTGGTGGTTCTTCATGCGGCCGCAAAATGCCGCTGTCGCCACCCTGTGTGAGCTTCTCGGCTAGTATTAAGACCTGACGCTGCAGTTTCTCGATCCGCCTTTGGTGTTCAAGTAATTCGTTGTTGAGTTGTTGCAGCGCGTCATCCTGAAAAGCCAACCGGCTTTCCAATTCATACAGCTGGCTTTGCAACTGAATTTCAGTTGGTGTGAAGTCATTCATGGTTAAAATCCCATTCTTCGGCCTGACCACTAGAACTTTCAGTCAGGAGCCGATTTGGTGCAATCAAAGCGACATCATACACCACTGAACTTGCAGGTCGGGTGCCTTCTGTTGGGCTAACCATAAAATCTTCCACCACTTTGCCGGTTTCAATATCCCAAATTGTGGCGCGACGTGAGGCGGCTCCGGTTAGTAGATAACGACCATCATCACTGAAATGAGCAACGGTAAAAACCCGGCCACGCCCCATTGCAAGTTGTAGTTTGGGCTGGCCTGTTTTTAAATCCCAGACGGTTGCTTGCTGTTGGCTATCTGCCGTGAAGGCAAATTTACCTGTTAAATCAAGAGCAACTTTGGTCACGCGGGTCGGATGCACAAAAGTGTGAATAATCTGACCACTTTGGGTATCCCACAAATAGGCTTTTAGATCATTGCCACCCGACAAAGCGTACCGGCCGTTGGGAGACATAGCCACCGAATTTACTTTTTCGGTATGTCCAAGAAATTCCAATCGTCGTCCGGATTTTAATGTGATGTGCTGCACTTTGCCGTCATTCTGACCAATCAGTAAATGACTACCACCGTCGGAAATCGCAATGTCCCGCACTGAGGACTCAGGGAGTGACCAGAAGCCAATATTCTGCCCATCGCTCATCCGCCACATCGAGAAACTATCGCTCGCCGCACTTAATAGAAATCCACCGTCGCTGCTAAACGCCAAATGGCTGATGAAGTTTTCAGTGGGTTGTTGCTGACTGATACGGAATTTTGCACTGTGGTCGTTGAGGTCCCAAACCACGACACCTGAAGTCAGGCTGGATACCGCCGCTAGCTGCGTTTTCGGTGAAATGGCCGCGGCAACAGTGCCAAAAGCAGAATGCTCGCTTTGTCGTATAGGAGATTTTTGAACTTCTGTGCAGGCAGTCAGCCAAAGGCTGAGAAAAATGCCGAGATATTTCATTCTATGTGTTAACGTCATCAGCACAAATCTGTAGTATAGGCATGGTTAAAGGTTAGTCCTTTATTACTATAACAACACACTTTTGCAGCGAAGTCTGCAGTTTATTGGAGAAACAAATGCGCGTATTGACCAAGGTGTCGCTGATTGCCGCCGCCGTTATTTCACTGTCTGCCTGTCAAAAAGAAGCCGCTGCCCCTGTGGCGCCAGTGCTGGATACCGACGCAGCAAAACAATCTTATGCGATGGGTATTACTGTTGGTAAATATCTGAGCAGCGCTGTAGAAGAACACAAAAAATTAGGCCTGCCTTTAGCTTCAGACACCATGGTTCGTGGTGTACAGGATACTTTAGCTGGTAAAGCGGCACTGACCGATGAAGAAGTTCAAAAAATCATGACGGCGCTGGACGAACAGTTCCGTACTAAACAAGCTGAAGCGGCAAAAGTGAAAGCTGAAGAAGCAATTGCCAAAGGTAAAGCTTACCTGGAAGAAAACGCTAAAAAAGCTGGCGTGACTGTGACTGAATCTGGCCTGCAATACGAAGTGATTACAGCAGCCGATGGTCCGAAGCCAAAAGCGGAAGAAAAAGTTCGTGTTAAATACAAAGGTACTTTCATTGATGGTACTGAATTTGACAGCACAGAAAAATCAAATGGCGGCGAGCCAGTTGAGTTTATGCTGAATCAAGTGATCAAAGGTTGGACTGAAGGTGTTCAGTTGATGGGTGTTGGTTCTAAATTCAAGTTCACTATCCCAGCTGAATTGGGTTATGGCGAGCGTGATGTAGGCCCAATCCCAGCAAACAGCACTTTACTGTTTGAAGTTGAGTTACTTGGGATTGTCGGTGAAGAAGCGGCTCCTGCTGGCGAAGCTGCAAAAAAGTAATTATTGCAACACCCTATAAGACAAAATAAAAAAAACCGCCTGCTGGCGGTTTTTTATTTTGTCTTATCGAAGACGTTTTATCGAAATTATGCTGATACGATGACATGATTCGCATGTAGAGTCTGAATCAGTTCATCCTCAAGGCCGAATCTATCTTCTAACGCCTGTCCTAAAGCCGACAAATCGTGATCGAAGGTCTCAAAATCATTATCTGCAGAAGGCTCGGCGTAGATATCATTAAATTCCAGCGCGATGTCTGTTGAAGCCGAGATTTTAGGGTAAAGCGCTTCAGCAAGAGACTTACTGTCACTGCCCTTAATTTCACACTGAGACACGATTTGGTCATAAACTTCAAAATGGCCAGCAGATAGATAGTCCACTAACAATTGACAAAAACCAAGAATGTTTTCTTGCTCCGGCAGTTTTTTATCCTGCTGTTGTTTGTCAAATGGCGGCAACGCCGCAAGTTTGCAGTAGGAAACGATCAGTTGTTGCCGCTCTTCCAACCAATTGTCAATGGCAGTTGAAGAACCGCCCCATTGTTGCCGTGCGGATTGCAGACGGGTATACATAACCGTTTCCTTGATAGATTAAATTCGAGCGTTATGCCTAATTAAATGAATTCTGTCACAAAGATCAACTATTTTTTCATTGGTCGGGTCAGTGATTGGCTTTATGATAACAACCATTCCCGCATCCATGCATAGATCTCTAGCTGATGAAGACTCACAATTTAACCTTAAAACCTGATGACTCTGGTTATTGGTTTGTCGTAAACCAAGGCAAACTGTTGCTCACTGGTGAAACCATACAGGTGCCACAGGGTAGATGGCAAGAGTTACAGATCAATCAACCGGAAATGGTATGTTTGATTGGCCAGTGGCAACAACAAAATTGTTATTTGGTCGTTTCAAATGACCAGGCAGATCCAAACTCATGGTTTTCAGCCCGTGATTTGCTCAGTCAACCAGAGTCAATTTGGTTTGAACTGGCGGCCCGAGCTTGTCAGCTAGCGCTATTTTTGCAAACGCACCGGTATTGTGGGCAATGCGGGAGCCGGATGCATTTAGTGCACTGGGAGCTTGCGATGTCGTGCAACAAATGTGGTTTTCGTTGTTATCCGCGCATTTCCCCTTGTGTTTTAGTCGCTATTGTTCGTCAACAGCAAATTTTGCTCGCGCGCTCCAAACGGCATAAGGCAGGTTTCTTTTCAATCCTGGCTGGGTTTGTAGAGTCGGGGGAAACGTTGGAGCAAGCGGCGGTGCGTGAAGTCAAAGAAGAGGTGGGGATTGATATCACTAACTTACGCTATGTCGGTAGTCAGCCCTGGCCATTCCCACATTCTTTGATGGCGGGATTTATAGCGGATTACCGTAGCGGCGAAATTATATGTCAGCCTGACGAAATTGATGAGGCAGATTGGTTCGATTTTAACCAGTTGCCGAATGTACCGCCGGTGCAGACACTCTCTGGACGGATGATTGAACAAGTTCGGGTTTTAGTAGGTCAATCTAACTCTGATCTTTGTGGGGATATCGGATGAAATTGATGATGGTAACTAAAAATAAAAAAGCCACAAATGTGGCTTAAGTAGGTGTTGCCGGGTTCGTATTTTCGAACTCTTGTTGTTGATTTTCTTCACTAGCGCCTCAGTTTTATATCAGATGGTGTAGCGAGCTGCAAGACAAAGTTCAATCAAAATGCGATAAAAATTCATTAAACAGCAAACATAGTGTCATAGCAGCTATGCTGTTAAAATAATTCAACATAGCCTAATGGTAGAGCAAAGATGGAATTAAAAAACGATCGTTACCTGCGCGCCCTGTTAAAACAACCGGTTGACCGCACCCCTGTTTGGATGATGCGCCAAGCGGGACGTTATTTACCTGAGTATCGAGAAATCCGCGCGAAAGCTGGTGATTTCATGACTTTGTGCAAAAATCCAGAACTTGCCTGTGAAGTTACCTTACAGCCATTACGTCGTTATCCGTTGGACGCAGCTATTTTATTTAGCGACATCCTGACGATTCCTGATGCGATGGGAATGGGGCTCTATTTTGGTGAGGGTGAAGGCCCAAAGTTTACCAAACAGTTAACCGACTTTATGGATGTGGTGCAGTTACCTATCCCCGATCCGGAAGTCGAGCTTAAATACGTGATGGATGCGGTGCGAACCATTCGCCGTGAGTTGAATGGCGATGTGCCACTTATTGGTTTTGCCGGCAGTCCATGGACCTTAGCAACTTATATGTTGGAAGGTGGTAGTAGTAAGACTTTTTCGAAAATTAAAAAACTGATGTATAGCGAACCAGAAGTGGTTCATATCCTGCTCGACAAGTTAGCCCAAAGTGTCATTTTGTATTTGAATGCGCAAATTGCGGCCGGTGCTCAATCCGTGATGATTTTTGATACTTGGGGTGGTGTACTCACACCAAACGCTTATCGCGAATACTCATTAAGTTACATGCAACAAATTGTCGAGGGTCTGACGCGTCATGCGGATGGTCGCCCTGTGCCGGTGACGCTGTTTACTAAAAATGGCGGCTTATGGCTAGAAGATATCGCTAAAACCGGTTGTGATGCGATTGGTATCGACTGGACGATGGATATACGATTAGCCAGAGCCCGTGTTGGCGATAAAGTTGCACTACAAGGCAACATGGATCCAGCCATTTTGTTGGGTTCGCCGGAGCGTATCCGTTTGGAAGTTCAGGCTATTTTAGATGGATATGGTCAAGGATCAGGCCATGTGTTTAATCTGGGGCATGGTATTACTCCAGATGTTGATCCAGAGCGCGCACGGGTATTTATTGAAGCCGTCCAATCATTTAGCCGCACTTATCATATCAATACAGATTTGTAAGCGGCCGGTGGCTAAGGCGGTATGTAAGTAACAAAAGGCGCTGAGGCGCCTTTTGTTACTTTGAAATGAGCTTAACGTTCGTCGTTTATTGCTGTTCAGACGTTTGCAGTTGGCCGGCGTATTCCGTGAGTAACTCCCGATAATTATCTGTTGCCCAATCTCTTTCTTCGGCGGCATCGATTGCCCTACGTAGCATCTCTTCACCACGCTGCGGCATGCCTGTTTCAATCAAAGCGATACCAATTGTTGATAACAGTTTCGGGTTGTTTGGATCTGCTTTTAAGCCTTGCTCCGCCAGTTGCATCGCTTTTTCGGCGCTGCGAAGTTTTGGGTTGTCCGACATAGCCAGTAAAGAAGCGTATTCAACAATGGCTGGACCATAATTCAGTTCAGCAGCCTGCGCCAGGTATTCTGCTGCCCGCTCTGGATCAAACTGAATATTGTCGCTATCTAACAATTGCTGAGCTAACAGATAACTGGCCTGCGGATTGTTGCCATCTTTGGCCGCATAGGTGAGCCAGTTAATCGCTTTGTTACTGTCTTTATCACATTGGCTGCCATTTAATGCACATTGCGCCACGCTATATTGCGCCAAATGATTCCCGTTAATGGCGGCTTTGAGGTACCAATCCAGTGCGCTTTCGCCTTTGACTAATCCAGCTTGTGCAATCAGACCATATTTGTACTGATATTCGGCAAAACCGGCATCCGCTGCATCTTTTACTGCATCGATGTATGCCTGATGGTCGCGCATCGACTTGCGTTTTGCTGTTGTTAGTTTTTTAGTAGAGAAAACCAGGCTTTGGTTATCAAGCCGGATGGCGTCACCGTAAGCATTACGGGGGGGAGTGTAAGTCCATTTGTTTATTGCGGTCAGCACATCTGTATCAATAGCTGATGGTGGGAACGACAGGGCAACTTTACTATTTTCGACAAGACCATTTTCATTGATATCAAAGATTACTACTGCCCAAGCGAGCACATCTTCGTGCAGCGTGTAATCAGGTTTTGGTTGGCGTAATGGTTTGACTTGTGGTTGCGGCAGATAGACGTCATGACCGATAGGATACAGGCTACCTTGAAGTGCAACGGCGCCATAGTTTTTACTGACGTCGACATACACTTGTTTGCCAATTCTACGTGATGGCAATAAGTTGCGTAGTTCGACATATTTTTCTGCAGCTCCAGGTTGTTGGAAACCCTTTGCTGTTAATGCCCAAGCGTATGCTTGATAAAGGTCGATATCAGTTCCATGACCATATTGGTAGCTGTCTGCTAAGAGTAATTGAGCGTGCGGATGACCAAGTTGAGCGAGGGTTTTCAATTCAGGCAAGGCTTGTTGATAGTCTTCGTTCTGATAAAGTTTTAAGGCAGCTGCAAAATCTGCTTGCGCTGCTGTACTTAAAACTATTGCAAGTAAAAAGCAGCAATAGCGTTTCAGATACATGCCTGTACTCCATTAATTATTGTAGTTTTTTTCGAGTGTACAACGGTTTATTCGCCAAAACAAAACAAAAACGGCGCATTTTTGCGCCGTTTAAATGGTTCCATCGACAAGAGCTACCTTCTTAAAATAATCGGTTTAGCCCGTTCATTGCGGCGACTCGATAAGCTTCAGCCATGGTTGGATAATTAAAGGTTGTGTGTACGAAGTATTCGACGTTATTGCCACCATTTTTTTGCATCATGATGGCTTGCCCAATGTGTACAATCTCAGCAGCCCGCTCGCCAAAACAATGAATGCCCAGTATTTCTTTGGTATCGCGATGAAATAATAATTTTAGGCTGCCGACACTGGTATTTGCTATTTGTGCTCTGGCTAAATGTTTAAACTGGGCGCGGCCGACTTCATATGGAATTCTGGCTGCAGTCAGTTGCTGTTCTGTTTTTCCGACGGAACTCATTTCCGGAATGGTATAAATGCCAACCGGTATGTCGTCAATCAGTTGAGTCGGGCAGTCACCGTGAATAATCGCGTGACCAGCAATACGACCTTGATCATAGGCTGCACTGGCAAGACTCGGGTACCCGATCACGTCACCGACTGCGTATATATTCTCAATCTCAGTTTGGTATTTTGAGTTTACTTTTAACTGGCCGCGACTGTCCGCTTTAAGACCTATTGCTGCCAGATTTAGCGTATCGGTATTGCCGGTACGGCCATTGGCAAACAAAATACAGTCGGCTTTCATTTTCTTGCCTGATTGCAAATGTAAAATCACGCCATCAGGCAAACCTTCAATCGATTCAAACTCTTCACCATGGCGAATGGTCACGCCTGAATTCCAAAAGTGGTAACTCAGGGCGTCAGAAATTTCGGCATCCATAAATGAAAGGAGCCTGTCTCTGGTGTTAACCAAATCGACTCTGACTCCTAGGCCGCGGAAAATCGATGCATATTCACAACCTATAACCCCAGCGCCAAAAATAATGATATGCCTTGGGTCGTCCTGTAGCGATAAAATGGTGTCGCTGTCGAAAATATGTGGATGGTTAAAATCGACACTGGTCGGACGGTAGGGCCTGGACCCCGTCGCCAAAACGATAGTTTGGGCAGTAATAAAATGTTCTGGACCACTGGCTGGGGTAATTTTTATCGTGTGCGCATCTACGAAAGAAGCTTCACCGGAGAATACTTCGACCCGGTTTCGCTCATAAAAGCTGCTACGTAATCGCACTTGTTTGCGGATCACGCCAGCCGCATGTTTTAGAATTTGCGGGAATGTCAGGTTAGATGATTGATTTTCCATCTGAAACAATGGATTTTCATTGTATTCGATAAATCGGCTGACAGAGTGTCGCAGTGCTTTTGATGGAATGGTTCCCCAATGTGTGCAACCACCACCGACTTGATCGTGACGTTCCACTACGGCGACCGATTTTCCACTTTTCGCGAGATTCATTGCTGCCCCTTCACCGCCAGGGCCGGTGCCAATGATAATGGCATCAAATTGGTATTGTTGTTTGGCAGAGGTAGATTTTGCAGGCACAGCAGTTCCCTATTCCGGAGTATTTAATCAATGATTGATAATAGCAGTATAATTTCTGGAAGCAGAAGTAGAAAAGGCAACTAACGTTGCCTTTTTCTCAGAAGAATCAATAGTGTGTTGCTGTTAAGCGTATTGCTGAATGAAACTGTGCCATTGCTGCTGCTGCTGTTGCCAATTGTGTTTCATTTCCGAGTAATGCTTGCGGATATCAAATTCACTATATTGTTGTAACAGCTGAGCTTTCCTTTGTTGTAACTGATCTTTTCTTTGCTGCAATAGTTGTTTTTGCACTTCGTAATAGGCCTGCATCCGTTCCAGCAACAACGCATATTCGTGTTCCATTCGCTGCAATAACTGTTCTGCATCTGGCAGTAACATTGCTTTGGCCTGAGCACGTTTTAGCTGCATCAAGGCTTTGGCTTTGAGGATCCGATCTTCAGGACAAATTTTCAAATTACGGGTCAATCCCAACCACGAACAACTCTTAATCAACCATTTGGTTGGATCAAATTGCCACCAGCGAATACCATTTCTATAGTCATATTCAAAAATATGGTGAAAATTATGGTATCCCTCACCATAAGTTAAAAAGGCTAATACCCCATTATCGCGGGCGCTGTTCTGATCTGTATATGGTTGGCTACCCCAAATATGAGCCAGAGAATTGATGAAAAAGGTAAAATGATGACTTAAAACCAATCTGAGCACACCAACGCTCAGCAGCATGCCAATATAGCTGTCGGTAAAGAAACCCAGTAATAATGGGATACCAAAATTGGTCGCAATTGTCAGAGTAAGATAGTGTTTATGCTGCCACATGACGATGCTGTTTTTTTGCAAATCGCGGACATTGCTGTAGTCACTGTAACGCAAGCTTTGGTACTCGCGCAGCATCCAGCCGATATGACTGTACCAGAAACCACGTTTTGCAGAGTAGGGGTCTTTATCGTTTTGATCGACAAACTTGTGATGCACCCGATGATCAGAAGACCAGTGTAACGCACTATTCTGCAGTGCAAAGGCACCACCTATCGCGAAAAACCATTGCAATACTGGGTGGGCTTCATAAGTTTTGTGTGCCCACAGTCTGTGGTAACCGGCGGTAATCGACATGCCACAATAGCCTAGGCATAAAATAGTCGCGGTAATTTCTAGCCAGCTAAACCCTACAGTCACTGCATAGTAGGGGACTGCAATCGCTGCAATCAGGAATGTGATGCTAAATATGAGGACGTTAGTCCAGATAATTGGTGGTTTAGTCATTATAGGAACAATTAGCTTACAGATGTAAGCTAATTTTACTTCGCAATTTCATCAGGTCAAGGTATAAAATGTGAATCCTTCAGTACAGGGAGTTCATGTGACCAGAGCCCAACAAAAAGAGCGTACCCGTCGTGCCATTATCGATGCGGCTTTTGCGCAGTTAAGTCCAGATAAAGGCTTTTCTAGTTTGAGTTTGCGTGAAGTTGCGCGTGAAGCAGGCATAGCGCCAACTTCGTTTTACCGGCATTTCGCCGACATGGATGAGTTGGGTTTGACGCTGGTCGATGAAGCCGGCTTGATGCTGCGGCAGTTGTTACGCCAAGCACGGCATCGCATAGAAAAAAACGGCAGCGTGATCCGCACCTCTATAGAGACATTTATGGAGTTTGTGGTTGGTAACAGCAATGTGTTCCGACTATTGCTGCGAGAGCGCTCAGGAACCTCTGCACCATTCCGCCGGGCTGTCGCCAGAGAGATCCAACATTTTTGTGTTGAACTTGCCGATTATCTTCGAAAGGAAACAGCCTGTCCCGATGAGTTTGCACAAGTTCAGGCGGAGGCGATGGTGACGTTAGTTTTTCATGCCGGGGCTGATGCGCTTGACGCCAGTCCGGACTTACGATTGCAAATCACCCATCGCACCATTACCCAACTACGTTGGCTTGCTCATGGCGCGGCGGGTTATGGTCGTCGTCCTAAAGAGTGATTTTTTTGAGCCAAATACCACATTCAATATGGTGGGTATAAGGAAACTGATCAAATAATGCAAATTGCTTTACCTGGTGAGTTTTACACAACGTTTCCAAATTAAGAGCAAGCGTTTGCGGGTTGCAGGATATATAAAGGATATCATCAAAACGGCTCACCAGCTGTTCCGTCGCAGGATCGAGGCCGGCTCTTGGCGGATCGACCAGAATGGTATTTAAAGTCAGACCTGTTAAATCAATGCTTTTTAAGGTTTGACCCTGTGCAAGCGCTGCACTGACATCCTCAGCGGACATTTGTAAAACTTGCACATTGGCGATGTTGTTCAGCGCGATATTATGTTCAGCGCAGCGAATAGAAGAGCGGGCAATTTCGGTCGCGATCACTTTGTTAAAATAGGGTGCCAGTGCGAGTGAAAAATTGCCATTACCACAATAAAGCTCCAACAAATCACCTTGTAATTGTGCAGCGATATCACTGGCCCAGCCAAGCATCTGTTGATTTACTTCACCGTTTGGTTGGGTAAAGCTATTTTCAATTTGTTGATAATGGATCTGTCGGCTTTGTACCTGTAAAGTTTCAATTAAAAAGTCACGGTCTACCAGAATCTTCTGTTTACGGGCACGACCGATGAAATCGACTTTCTGAATAGCCGATAACTCTGCTTTTAACTCGGCCGCTTCAGCCTGCCATTCGTCAGGGATCGGTTTCTTATAAATCAGACTGACCAGTAATTCGCCAGTCAAGCTTGCTAAATAATCTATTTGATATAATCGATTGCGAAGCAAAGGGCGTTTTTTTAACGCTTCAAGCAGCACCGGCATAAAGTCGGCGATGGTTGTACATGCGATCGGGAAATAATCAATCCGTTGCTTAGATTTGGTAATTGGGTCAAACATGATATGAAACATATCATCACCTTCATGCCAAATCCGAAATTCTGCACGCAAACGGTAATGTGAAGGGCTTGAAGGATACACATCGGTCTGATCTACACCAAAGGGTTTGAACAGCTGTAGCATTTCGCCGACTTTGCCGTCGAGCAACGCCTGATATTGATTTGGAAAAACCTGACCTAATTGCATCTGAAAGTCTCATGCTAAAAGGCGGCTATTCTAAGAGGTTTTCAGTAAAGATCCAAATTCGCTGCTTTATATAAGTAGGGAATGTAGAAAACAACTTCGGACGATGAATTGCTGAATGCAGTTGCGGCTTCTGGCACAATAGAATAATCCTGAAATGAAGAGTTAAGTTTCATGCACATAGGTTTTATAGATAGTGGTGTCGGCGGACTGAGTATATATCAGCATGTAAAGGCGCGAGTATCGGCACACTATACCTATATGATGGACAATAAATACCTTCCATATGGCGAGAAGTCGGAGTTATTTATCCAGCAACGCCTTTACCAGCTGTCAGCATATCTCATTGAACAAGGTGTTGAGTTAATTGTGATTGCCTGTAATACCGCAACCACTCAGGCCGTTGACTATCTGCGGCAACACTTTTCGATACCATTTGTTGGGGTTGTACCCGCAATCAAGCCTGCCGCTGCTTTAAGTGAAGGAAAAGCATTTTCAGTTTTGGCGACGCCTGCGACTTGTAACAGTGAATATCTGCGGGGGCTTATTCAAAAGTTCGCTCCTCAGCACGAAGTTATAAAGATAGGGAGCAGTGAGCTTGTTCGTTTGGCTGAAGATAAAGTGTGGTTTCACTCTGATGTTAGTCAGCAAGTTGCAGATATTTTGGCAGTGAGTCCAATCCCTGCCGGCCCAGGGCATGTCGTTGTTTTGGGGTGCACCCATTTTCCATTTTTAGATGCAGAGATTAAAGCCGCTTTGTCAGGTGAAACTATATTGCTAGATACGGGGGCAGCTATAGCGGCCAGAGTTTCACAGCTAGTAGCATCAGATTGCGTTGGTGATTTGCTAGGAGATACTTTTATTAGTAGTAGAGAATTGTTAGCTGTTCAGGTCGAGCGATTAGCAGAACTTGGCTTTGACCAGCATCATTGCTGGCCAATGCCGCTGACTACTTAATCTTATTCTTCGCCATCTTCAGAGTCCTGGCGTTCTTTTGCTTCTCTGACTTTTAATGTTCTGCCTTCAAATTCAAAGTCGTTCAATTTTTGAATCATTTTATTTGCATCTTTTACTGCAACTTCAACAAAACCAAAACCACGACGACGACCCGTCTGACGATCCTTCATCAGGCGTACGTTTACGACAGCACCAGATTGTTGAAACAATTCACGTACGGCTTCTTCATTTGCACGATATGGCAAATTGCCTACATATAAAGTAGCTGTATCGCCAGACACTGTCGCGCCGGCAGATTTAACTACCTTAGTTGCTGAGCTAGTTGGTAAAGATTTGTATTCCATTAACAATGGGATCAAAACACCGGCAATCACAACCCCGAGGGTTAGAGCTGCAGCCTGCGATAACAAGTGTTCTGGTAGAAAAATGGAGACGAGATAAACAACAATGGCTAAAGCCACTGTAAAAGGTAACGAAGTTCGTAAACTAGATGACATAAGCAATTCCTAAATACATGAGAGTGAAAAGAACAAATGGGAAAACCAACTACTTATAGTAGTCAAATTCTATATTAACCAGTCAATTCCAGTTAGCCAACATATAAAATTGTGAATCTATGATGATTTTTGCGGGTATTTTGTCCAAAAAGCGCTTTTAATAAGCAGTTGAATCAAAAAGCATAAAAATCTTCATATTCCCGCTTGCGCCATTTCAAAAACGCCCTATAATGCGCGCCATGCCGACGGGGTGGTGCGAAAGCAGCGTTCTGGGTGAGTTTGCAAGAAGTTGAAAAAGTCGATAAAAAGACGCTTGACACGAACTGAAAACTGACTAA
>JAHJNE010000486.1 GCA_018820995.1 Gammaproteobacteria bacterium
CGGCCAGCCGTTATCTCCATTGAACTGCTGGTCGCTTTTTTTATCTGACAGCCAAGTGTTGCTTTGCAGCCAGATGCTGTAGATTCATTTGATGTGATTTATCAATGGCAACAGGTCATTCCATGGATAACCCAATCCGCACTATTGTGATTGTCGGCGGCGGTGCTGCAGGCTGGATCACTGCTGGTTTGTTAGCGGCAGAACATAATGCTGACCAAGCTGTCCTTGCTGAAAAACCAAAACTGAATATCTGCCTGATTGAGTCTCCGGACGTGCCGATTATTGGTGTGGGTGAAGGCACCTGGCCTTCAATGCGCCTGACGTTACAAAAAATAGGCATCAGCGAAACCGAATTTTTATTGTGCTGTGATGCCAGCTTTAAGCAAGGCTCAAAATTTATTAATTGGCGTGGCCCTGTTTCAGCCCAAGGCGCGGCGACCTCAACTGCCAGCGATAGCTATTTACACCCCTTTAGCTTACCCATAGCGCAACACGAATTAAATCTCTGTCCTTTTTGGTTACCTCATCAGCAAGATGTGGCTTTTGCCGATGCCGTGTGTCAGCAATTCCAGTTGGCAGAGCTTGGGTTGGCGCCAAAACAAATTGCCACCGCCGAATACAGCTTTATCAACAATTATGGTTATCACCTAAATGCCGGCAAATTTAGCCAGTTACTGCAACAACACATCACCGGCAAACTGGGTGTTCGTTATATTTCTGACCATGTCACGGCGATCCGCAATCATCAGAATGGCGATATCGCCAGTGTCTGTACCCGCGACCATGGCGATATTGACGGTGATTTATTTGTCGATTGCTCCGGTGTGCGTTCAATGCTGTTAGGCGAGCATTTACAGGTGCCCTTTATCAGTCAGCAGCATGTGTTGTTTAATGACAGCGCGCTGGCGGTACAAATGCCGTATGCAACACCAGAGGCGCCAATTGCTTCTTGCACTCATTCAACAGCGCAGTCTTGTGGCTGGATTTGGGATATCGCCTTACCAACCCGACGTGGTATTGGTCATGTCTATTCGTCGGCGCATAGCTCGCAAAGCGCCGCTGAGCAGCAACTGCGGGCTTATTTAAGCCGTGATTTTGGCGCCGCTGCGGCTGACAAAGCCGAGTTTCGGCAATTAAGTATTGCCCCAGGTCATCGTGCGCTGTGTTGGAAAAATAACTGTATTGCCATTGGCATGGCGGCTGGTTTTATTGAACCGCTGGAAGCTTCAGCCTTAGCCTTAGTGGAATGGTCTGCCAAAACACTGAGCAATCAGTTGCCGGCTAATCGTGCGGTGATGGATATTGTTGCCAAAAGAGTCAACCGGGCGTTTTTACAACACTGGGCGCAAATTATCGAATTTTTAAAATTGCATTATGTGCTGAGCCAGCGCGCTGAGCACGACTATTGGCATGATCATCGCGAGTCATCTTCGATACCTGAATCGCTGCTGGAAGCCTTGCAGTTGTGGCGGTATCAGGTGCCATCAGCGCAGGATATCAGCCATAGCGATGTGCTGTTTCCGGCAGCAAGTTACCAGTATGTGTTGTATGGTATGGGTTTTCAGACCCAGTTAAGTGGCAGCCAGAAACCGTCATTGCAGCGCAAGGCGCAGCAGCTGTTTCAGGAAAACCGGCAACGTATTCAGACGCTAAGACCACTGCTGGATGACAATCGTACCTTATTGCAAAAAATCCGTTTACATGGATTGCCAACGATTTAATGCCTAAGCCTTGGCGAAGCGCAGGCGCTTTATCGGCAATGAATACCGGGAATTACTTTAGTCAATAAAATAACTACAGTCACTAAAATAACTACAGTCACTAAAATAACTAGAATAGCTAAACAAGATAAAAAACAGGGATCCGACATGAGCAATATCGTTTTACTGAATAGTGTTGAACACCAGCCGCTGAAAGTGATCACTGAACGTGGTGCCAGTTACGGCGACAATGTATGGTTCACCCCGACTTTTCCGCTGGAATTTCGCAGTGTCCAGGCGCAATACCCAATTTTTTTCCATAAAGATCAACAAACCGGCAAATTGTACCCGGTGGCGCTGTTCGGCTTTAGCCATCAGGAAAACCTGTTTTTACAGCACAATAATTGGCAGCATAGCTATATTCCGTTATCCGTGCTGCGGTTACCGTTTTTAATTGGTCAACAAACCGTCCGTGAAGACGGTGTTGAGCACCAGCAACGGGTGATCCATCTGGACCTTAACCATCCACGGGTGAGCAAAGAGCAGGGCGAAGCGCTGTTTTTACCATTTGGCGGCAATAGCCCTTATCTGGAACAAGTGGCGGGTATGCTCGAAACGTTGCATTTGGGGTTGCAGGATAGTCAGCAATTTGTCGAGCAGTTATTGGCGCTGCAGTTACTCGAATCTTTTACGCTGGACGTGCAGCTGGACGATGGTACCAAACATCAGATGATTGGATTTTACACCATCAATGAAGAGCGGTTAAAAGAGCTCTCCGCCGAAGCGCTGCAGGCTTTGCATCAACGGGGTTATTTGCAGGCTATTTATATGGCCATCGCCTCGCAGTCCAATATCCGCCATTTATTGCAGTTGAAAAATCAGTTGTCACAAAAAGCGGCGGGTTAATCCATGTTTGGTTTGGCACCCTGGCAACAACAGGCTTCCAGCGTCGAAAGCATTGACGCGAGCGATGCTGCTAACCTATTGCCAGAGCTTGAAAAACTGTTGGAAAATCGGTCTACACCTCTGATTTTAAGAGGTTTATGTCAAGCCTGGCCACTGGTGCAAGCCGGATTGCAATCGGACGCTGCCGCCGCGGACTATTTGTTGCAGTTTTACCAAGGTGAGCCGGTGAGTGTCTGTCATCTGGCGCCTGAAGCGAAGGGCCGGGTGTTTTATAACGCTGATTTTTCTGGTTTTAATTACCAGGCTGGCAAAATGGCGTTACCGCAGCTGCTGCAGCAGCTACAGCAGGCTTCAGCGCAAACTACCGCCGGGACAACCGCTGCTAC
>JAHJNE010000487.1 GCA_018820995.1 Gammaproteobacteria bacterium
CGTTTGAAAATTAATAAAAAGCACGAAGTACATCAGCAAAAAAACACCAATAAACGACAAGCCAAAAGCCCGGTTTTTAAAGGTTCTGTACGCGCCGGTGATCAACACAACGCCCATCAACGCAATGTAACTGACATAACCAGCAACGGAGACCGGGATGATTTGTTTGTCATCCGATTTCTGCAGAAATTTGCTGATGTCAGTAATAGGGTCACGAAAAGCCTCGAAGTCGATGATACCGGTTTCCTGGCCAAGCAATAGGCTACCAACCCCAAGCCGGATCAGGCCATAAACCAAAAAGATTATGGCTATGACCATCTCGAAGTACTTTTTCATCACCACTCCTTTTTATTGACCGGATCCTAAGCACGAAATAATTCTGGTAAGTTGACACCCACGCCAAAAACAAAGGGCCCTATTTGGCCCTTCATCATTTAACTCTTACTTAAGATTTTACACTAATCACTTTATCCACCCGACCCCGCGCTTTATTGATAAAACGCTGCCAGCGCAAGCCCATCCGCACCAAGCCCCAATACGTTAAAGGAACCAACAACAAGCTGGTTAAGGTAGAAAATATTAAACCGCCGATAATCGCTATCGCCATCGGGGCATAACTTGGGCCGTTGCTACCAATGGCGGCATCGCCAAAGGTTAAAGGGATCAGACCCAGCACTGTGGTGGAAACTGTCATTAAAATCGGACGTAGCCGCGCTTCACAAGAGCGAATAATCAACGGCACCAAATCCTCAGTCGGTGATTCTGCACGCAGCTGATTGATCCGGTCGACCAGCACAATTCCGTTGTTGACCACAATGCCCATCAATACCAACATACCAATCATGCCCATAATGCCCATGGTGGTCCCGGTAATTAAAAATGCCCAGAACACACCGACAAATGAGAATAACAAAGAACCAATCACCGCAGTTGGCAATAACAAAGACTCAAATAACGCCGCCATCACCAGATAAATCATCGCCACCGCTAACAGCATATTCGTCTGCATAATTCCCTGCGCTTCATCCTGATAGCGGAAACTGCCTTCAAATGACCAGCTATAACCCGCTGGTAATTGCAACTGTTCCATGACGTTGGTTAATTGTTTACGGGCATCATCCATTTTTAAATCTTTATGCAGATTCATGCCAATAGCGAGACCCGTTTGGCGATTCATCCGGCGAATTTCGCCCAGTTGTTGGACATAATTTAAGGTCGCAATTTCATCAAGCCGTACGATCTGGTTATCCTGCAGCTTCACTGGCAGACCCGCCAACTCTTGCTCCGATACACTGACGGTTTCGTCATACAGTACACGAAGCATCACTTCACCTTGGTCAGGTGTACGGAAGGTCCTTAGATTCGTGCCGCGAAGCGCCAAACTCACCATATCTGCTACATCTTTAGCATTTAAACCAAAACGTTGTAACTGGTCAGGATTGAGCTTGATTTGCAGTTCAAATTTAGCGTCGCTCACTTCAGAACGCACATCTTCAACACCTTTCACTGAGCTCAGCGCAGGGATCAGTTCATCGGCCAATTCCATCAACTTCGCGGTAGAAGGCCCGGATAAATACACTTGCATCCCACCGCCGGCATCACCCCAACCAAACTGCGGTTTGCCTAACACCACCGGTGGCCAGTCTTTGCGAATAGCGTCTTTGATTTCGGTTAAAGTCTCTGGAACCTCGTCAACAAACATAATGGTCGACACCGCGAAACCCGGTGTGTAATAACTGTACACGGAATCAATATGGAATTTATCTTTATTGCTATAGAGATATGCTTCCATCGTTTTCACTGATTTCTCAACATCAACCAGACTATAATTACCCTGAATATTGTAATTCAAAAGTAGGCGTTTTTTATCGCCATCGTTGTCGTCGCCGCCTGAAATAACACTCATCGGAATGGCAATACTAAGCAAAATACCAATTGCAATAAAGGTAGAAGCGATCGGTTTACGCATGGTCCAATGCAGAGAACGACTGTAAAAACGGTCGATTTTACTTTTCGTCGCGGCATGTTGGGTGGTCATGCCTTTGATGCGGGTCGACAACCAAGGGATCAGCGTCAAAGCAACCAGCAGAGACACGCCAAGTGAGATGGTGATAGCCACAGCAACATGTTCTAAAAACACCGTCACATCGACTTTCTGACCAATAATATTCGGTAAAAATACTATAGCGGTAGTGGCTGTCCCTGCCAAAACAGCGAGGCTCACGCGGTATACACCACGCTCAGTCGCCCTTACTGTATCGCTATCCGTTTCGCGTTCACGAAAGATACTTTCGGTCACCACCACCGAGTTGTCGACCAGCATCCCAACGGCAAGCATCAAACCCATCATACTGAGGATATTTAAGCTGTACCCCAGGAAGTACATGATACCAAGGGTAATCGTAATCGATACCGGCACTGACACCACGACCAAAAAAGTGGTCGGTACATGACGTAAAAACAAATACAACACAATAAACGACAACACCGCGCCCATAATACCGGCACTTAATACATTAGATAGAGAATCGGTAACGCCTTTGCCGGTATCGTCCATCACAAACAGGTTAATCCCGTTAAACGCCGGATCTTTGCCAACCGTATCAACAACGGCCAGCGCAGCACGTGACACCTCAACTAAATTCGCGCCAGATTCTTTAAATACTTGAATACCAACAGCATAAGACTGATTCAGTCTGCGACCTTCAACCCGTTTGGGTAATTCCAGTTGCAGCTCTGCAATGTCACCTAGGTGAATACCACGGCCAATTGGAATTTGTTTAATTTCATCCAGACTGGTCAATTCACCCACAGGTTTGACTAACACACTACTTTCGGGGGTCCGAATTTCACCGGCGGTCATCGCAAAATTCTGCTGCGACAAAATATTAATCAAGGAACCAACATCAATCTGCAACGCGCGAATTTTCTCGGGTTGCAAACGAATGGTCACCTGGCGCTTATCAACACCGTACAGTTCAACTTTGGAAACACCAGGCACCCGCTCTAACGGCCGTTTAATTTGCCGTTCTAATAAATCATAGGCCATCGATAAATCGCGTTCACTGGAGACCCGCAGCTGAAAAATTGGCATATCGTTGGTATTAAACTGAAATACCAGCACCCGCTCAACATCGTTGGGCAACAAATGGCGAATACTGTCTAACCGTTCCCGAACTTCAATACTTTTAGTATTGATATTCTCTTCCCAGTTAAATTCCAAACCCACGTCCATCCCGTCTTCACGGGTAAAACTGCGCATCTTTTTAATGCCAGTCACTGTGGACAAGGCTTCTTCCACCGGACGGGTGATCAGCCGCTCGACCTCTGCCGGCGTGGCATTCGGGTAAGGAACATTGACGTAAATTTCCGGAATGTCGATCCCTGGAAAGTTTTCCAGCGGTAACATTCTGCTGGCGAGCATACCAAACACCAACATTGACAGAAAAACCATACACAAAGTCACCGGGCGTTTAAGCGCCAATCGGGTAATGGCTAAAGGTTTGAAATCCATATGCCTTACTCCTGAACCACAGTGGTGTTGTTGGAATGCTCATCGCTCTTATCAGTACGAGTATCTGCGTGGTTCGAAAGCTTATTGCGTGTAGTCATCCGGTAAATCACCGGAATAAACAACAGCGTCAGCAAGGTTGAACAGGACAAGCCGAAGATGACGGTAATTGCCATTGGCGCACGGATTTCCGCACCATCACCACCGAACATCATTGGCATCAAGCCAAGTACTGTAGTTAACGTGGTCATTAACACCGGTCTTAAACGGGTGGCACAAGCTTCAACAATGGCGTCGTCAACGGCTTTGCCTTCTTCACGCAACTGATTAATCCGGTCAATCAACACGATGGCATTGTTGACGACGATACCAGCTAACATAATCAAACCGATAAACACAATGACTGAGACCCGGGTTCCGGTAAGCCAAAGCCCCAGCACCGCACCGGCACCAGCCAGCGGCACGGTGAACAGGATTAACAGCGGTTGTAGCAGGTTTTCAAACTGTGATGCCATCACCAGATACACCAGAAATACCGCTAACGACAGCGCAATCACCAATGAATTAAATGAGCGCTCCATTTCTTCACTTTGGCCTACCAAACGCACAGTAACGCCATAAGGCAATACCGTTTTGCTTAGCAGTTGACGGACTTCTGCCGCGGCTTGTTCGACATCCCCAAACGCCAGATTGGCACTAATCACTGCCACCCGCTGTTGACCAATACGGGTAATTTCACTTGGGCCAATTTCACGGCTAATGGTCGCGACTGCAGATAAAGGCAGCGGCAATGCGCTTTGAGGATTGATAATGATTTGCGCCAATTCTTGTTCAGAATTGCGGTATTGCTCGGCTAATCGTACCCGAATATCAACTTTGCGATCGGCAATGGAGAACTGCCCTGCCACTTCACCACCGACATAGTTGGCGACGCGTTTTGCAACATCTGATGCAGTCATCTCTAACTGCGCTAACCGTTGATGATCAAAATGTAGCGAAATTTCCGGCTGACCATCACGTAAACTTGATTTCACGTCAGCAAAGCGGTCCAGCGCTTCAAGTTTATTGGCGAGATCGGCAGAGGCGGATTTCAACGCGGCCAGCTCATGACCTGCCACTTCGATTTCCATTGGCGTACTTAAATTAAATAACTCAGGTGTATCGATTTTTGCAGTGACATCCGGCATTGCGGCGACTGTATCGCGTAACAACTGCATCAGTTGTTGCTCGTCAGCAGCTGCAGCTGCGGGTTTTAACACAATGTTCAAACGGCCCCAATGACTCCCACCGATGGACGGATCAACCGTCATTTGCTGACCGGTACCCGCCTGAGCATAGGTCCGTTCAACAATGTCTTGTTGTTTCGCAACTTGTGCGAGTTGTTTTAACACCACATCGGTACGTTCAATGGCGCTGCCGACCGGCAACTGGACTTCAACGTAAAACTCACCCTGGCTCATTGCAGGGATCACATCAAAACCTAAGCGTGGTGCCAGACTAAAACACAGTCCTGTCATAGCCAGTGTTAACACTAACACCAGACCTTTTGCTTGCAACGCCTGTTGCAGTAACCAGCGATAACTGCGTTCAAGTTTAGCCAGGCCAACTTGCACCAGTTTTAGCAATGGTTGGAAGATGAAGCCAAACACCAGCGCCAATGTCCGCCAGATCAGCGTCAACAATGAAATTAACATCGACAGCAGATAACTCAGACCTGCAAACGGTAATTTCAGTACCCATAGAACCCACTGATACCAACGTTGAGGTCTAACTTTTGGCTCTGCTTCGCCAGCCACTGCCTCGCCATTAAAGTTACGCTCATGCGCCGCCATCGCTGGGATCAGCGTTAAAGCAACCACCAACGACGCCAGTAAGGCGTAAGTGACAGTTAAAGCTTGATCCTTAAATAACTGACCGGCAATACCATCAATAAATACCA
>JAHJNE010000488.1 GCA_018820995.1 Gammaproteobacteria bacterium
CCGATGACAGGGATAATTATCGTACTTTGATAATGCAGTTGTGGTCGCGGGTACATCAATTTCTATCACCACAACATGAAGTCGAGCAAAAGCCGTACCCAGCCGTTATTGGGATTTCTGGTGCACAAGGGACTGGTAAAACCACACTGGCGAATTTATTGGTCAAATATGCGCAACAGCAGGGAGTGGCGGCAAGTAGCATATCGCTGGATGATTATTATCTTAGTCAATCAAAACGTACTGAACTAGCGGTACAAATACACCCATTGCTGTTGATGCGAGGAATGCCAGGGACTCATCAAATTGAGCAGGCGATTACCGACGCCAAAGCTGTACTCAAAGGCCAGCCGATTCGTTTGCCCCATTTCGATAAAGCGCTTGACCAACCATCGGCACCGCGAGCTTTGCAGTCATTTGATTTGTTAATCGTTGAAGGCTGGTGTTTAGGGCTGACACCCCAAACCCTCGAACAACTTAGGCCCTGTGTCAACGATTTGGAACTGGCGGAAGATCAGGACCTATGCTGGCGGCAGTTCGTCAACCAGCAGCTAGCCCTGAATTATCAGGAATACTGGAAGCTTTGCCAGCCGATGATCTTCTTGCAGGCGCCAGACTGGGCCTCTATTTGTCGCTGGCGGGCGAAACAGGAACAACAATTGTTTCAGTTACGTGGTAAAGGCATGACGGCTGCGCAACTAGAACGATTTATGCAGAGTTTCCAGCGGCTGACTGAACATAGTTTTCGGGTTATGCCTACTTCGGCAGACATTGTTATCGAGCTTGATCATCAACAGCGGCCTACAATCGTTCGTTAGACGCGAGTTACGATAACTTAGACTGTTTCATGCTGTGCCATGGCGCGATCAACGGGTGGTTCAAGTTGTAGGCGCTGCGCTTGGATCACCACTTGCGTTCGATTGGTCACACCCAGCTTTCTAAAAATGGCTGTGAGATGGGCTTTGACAGTGGCTTCTGAAATATGTAGGTCGTAAGCGATTTGTTTATTAAGCCAACCTTCAGTCAGATAATAAAGTACTTTATATTGTTGGTTTGTAAGCTGAGCAACCTTGGCCGCTAAATCGAGATCGGCTAAATTGTTTGGATCCGGTTTAAATAAAGCCTGCAGATTTTGCGGTAGCCAGGTTTCTCCAGCCATCACCGCCGTCAATGCCTTGCCTATTTCGACTGGATGCGCTGACTTTGGCACATAGGCCGATGCGCCAAAGTTCATTACACGACGAATCACATCTGGATCATCACTGGCAGATATCACCACAATCGGTAACGTCGGGAAGTTTTTTCGAAGTTGAATTAATCCCAGGAAACCACAATTCCCAGGCATATGTAGATCAAGTAACAGTAAATCAGCGTCCGGATGTTGTTCCAGTGCCTGACAGGTTGCTTCAAAACAATCTGCTTCGATAGTTGCCTTGGTGATGAAGGTATTACTGATAGCGTTAATCAGTGCATTTCGAAACAGCGGGTGATCATCTGCGACTATCAGTTTGGCCATGGTTGACTCCGGGATTGCAGAATAAGGTTCGATTCAGGTTAGAAAGTGCGAATCGGGTAATCACCAAGCATAATCAACACATCTTCCCCTGTCTATGCGTTTGCCGGAGTATAAGCTATTGATCTGCTTATACTCCGGCTAAACATTACTTATTCAGTCGGTTTGCTATCAAATGATCAACAACAGATGGATCGGCCAATGTTGAAATATCACCTAAAGAGTCATGTTCATTGGCGGCAATTTTGCGCAGGATCCTGCGCATAATTTTACCTGAACGTGTTTTAGGCAATCCTGGCGCCCATTGAATTAAATCTGGGCTGGCGATAGGGGAAATCTCTCTGCGCACCCATTCTTTCACCGCTTTGGTAAGATCGTCACTCGGTTCAACACCGACTCGCGGCGCTATAAACACATAAATTCCCTGACCTTTTAAGTCGTGTGGGTAACCAACTACCGCCGCTTCAGCAATTGACTCATGGGCTACTAAGCAGCTTTCGATTTCTGCAGTACCAAGACGATGACCTGAAACGTTCAGCACGTCATCAACGCGGCCGGTTAACCAGTAATAACCGTCTTCATCGCGTTTTGCGCCATCACCAGTAAAATACATACTTTTATAGGTAGAGAAATAAGTTTGTTCAAAGCGATCGTGATCGCCGTACAGCGTGCGCATCATGCCAGGCCAGCTGTCCATTAACACCAAGTTGCCTTCGCAAACACCTTCGAGTAACTTACCTTCGTTATCAACGATCGCTGGGATTACACCAAAAAATGGACGGGTTGCTGAACCAGGTTTTAAGGCGGTTGAGCCCGGTAGAGGTGTAATCAGTGCTCCACCCGTTTCAGTTTGCCACCAAGTGTCGACGATAGGGCATTTGTTTTTACCAACTTGTTCATAGTACCAATGCCATGCCTCAGGATTAATGGGTTCGCCAACGCTCCCTAATAGATGTAATGAAGAGAGATCAGCACCATCGACAGCCGCTGAACCATGCGCCATCAATGCCCGGATCGCTGTTGGTGCGGTATACAGGACATTTACTTTGTATTTATCAACAATTTGCGCAATTCGTTTAACGTTCGGATAGGTCGGCACACCTTCGAACATAACGCTAGTCGCACCATTGGCCAGAGGACCATATACTATATAAGTGTGGCCAGTTACCCAGCCGACGTCAGCGGCGCACCAATAGACGTCACCATCTTGGTAATCGAACACATATTGATGGGTCATTGATGCCCAAACCATATAGCCGCCAGTCGTGTGAAGGACACCTTTTGGTTTACCAGTCGATCCAGAGGTATAAAGTATGAACAGCGGGTCTTCAGCGTTCATTGGTTCTGGTTCACAGTGTTTTGATTGAGAAGCTAATAACTCGTGATACCAAACGTCGCGACCGGCATGCTCATCAATATTTTGTCCAACATGTTTAACTACAATTACATGCTGCACCGGATTGGATTTACCTAAGTGTCCCAAAGCTTGATCAGTATTATCTTTTAAAGCTGTGGTACGAGCACCCCGCAATGCCTGGTCAGCGGTGATTACTAATTTAGAATTACAATCGACAATCCGGCTACCTAATGCATCTGGCGAAAAACCAGCAAAAACGACCGAATGTACAGCGCCTATCCGGGCACATGCCAACAATGCAACCGCAGCTTGTGGGATCATCGGTAGATAAATAGTGACCCGATCACCTTTGCCTATGCCAAGGCTACGCATACCATTTGCCAGCTGACATACTTCATCGTAGAGCTCTTGATAAGTGACAGCTTGTTGTACGCCAGGCTCATCGCCTTCCCAAAAATAGGCAACCTGACTTGCTTTAGCAGGTAAATGTCGGTCTAGGCAATTGTAACTAGCATTTAAAGTACCATCGCTAAACCAATTCACATGAACATTACCGAGTTCAAAACTACTATCTTTCACTTTGGTATATGGCGTGATCCAATCAAGCCTACGCCCGTGCTCTGCCCAGAACAACTCTGGTTCATTGATGGATTGCTGGTACATCTGCAAGTACTGCTCGTTGCTCAGATACGTTCTGGCTAAAGCGGCATCAGTGACAGGGTAAAGTTGTTGATGGGACATAATTTAAATTCTCCTAAGGCGTTTCACGCCGTCTGCAATCTAATAATGTTGTTCTACCGTATCGGAGCACGACCGAAAATTAGACATTAGTCTAGCCGAACATTCGTCTTCTTAAGTTCTACGACTAATGGCTAATCGACTAAAGACTAATTGAGCCATCAGCAAACCTGAACCACAGTAGGTCGGTCAATTTTCTAAAAAACAAAACCGACAAGGCGAACGGAGAATAACTATGCAACAAATTACATTCAATAAAGGTCACACCAGATTAACCCAATTAGCAGCTGTCATGATGACACTACTTGTATGTCAAAGTGCACATGCTGGTTTTAAAATGGGAGACAACACCGAAATTGGCATTGGTGGTTATGTCAAACTTGATGCAATGTGGACAGATACATCGGATGCTTCAATTGCAACGGGTGTGGGCCGTGATTTTTATGTCCCTAGTTTGATCCCTGTCGGTGGTGTGTCTGAATCTGCCAAATGGGATATGCATGCCAGACAATCTCGGTTTTTTATCACAAGTGACACCATGCTTGAAAACGGTAAGAAAATTAGTGGAAGGTTCGAATTTGACATGATGTCCACTTCAGTCGGTGACCAGCGCATCAGCAATGGGTACGCGCCGGAAATTCGACATGCATTTATTAATTATGACGGTTGGACACTTGGTCAAACCTGGTCAACCTTTATGGACGTTGGTGCTTTACCTGACAGTCTGGATTTTGTTGGCACGACCGATGGGACTGTCTTCATCCGTCAGGCTGTCGTTCGTTACACAACAGGAGGTTTTCAGGTTGCATTGGAAAATCCTGAAACAACGGTGACACCTTTTAATGGTGGAGCAAGAGTCGTCACCGACGATAACTCAGTCCCCGACGTCGTCGTTCGTTACAATCATACTGCTGATTGGGGTGGATTAACGTTGGCAGGGTTGACGCGACAACTTTCGTATCAACAAGGTGCGATTGATGATTCAACCCGCGCGTCAGGTGTTTCATTTAGCGGCAAATTTAACTTAACTAAAACAGACGATATTCGATTTTCCGTAACCTATGGTGATGTTGGTCGTTATTTAAGTCTGAATACAGCAAACGATGCTGTATTGCAGGCAAATAATAAATTAAAAGCTATTAGTAGTGTCGGCTATACATTAGCTTACAAGCATGCTTGGAATGACCAGTGGCGTAGTAGCTTCTTCTACTCTGGACAGCAAATTGACAATCCAATTGAATCTACTGGACTAGCACAAACAGCTAAAACCAGTAGCTACAGCGCTAACCTCATCTATCAATTGGCATCAAAGATTTCTGTCGGTGCAGAATTCCGTCATGCAACTCGGGTTTTGGAATCTGATTTGGAAGGTGATTTGAATCGTATCCAGTTTTCAGCGAAATACGATTTCTAACGACATGCAATATCAAGTTGTATGAAATTAGGTAAGTCAGTCATCTAATTTGTAAGTCACGCCGTAGTTATCTTCGGACATCAACCAGGAGATAACTATGGCGCATAAACTTGAGCATCTAAATTTCAATGACGTAGAAATAAATCAGCTAACAATCCACTCGTTCGAAATGGGTGTTTACTTAGCTGAAGTTGATTTCGACGGTCGCAATGAGTTCATCGTTGGCGCGGATAACAGACCTCGAAGTTTTAGTAGCGTTGGACAAGTGCAGCAACAGTTAAGTAACGCGAGGATTAAAAGCTCTGTGTTGGTTCATCAATCAGCCTATGATGAAATGATTGGGTTGAGTGACAAGAGCGATAACAAGCTTATTGTTCCTTTAAAATAGCCGAATACGCCTGAATATTGGTCAGGATGCGCGAAATATCGGCAGTCGCACCTGAAATTCTACTTTTTGATGTTTTCCCGCTTGCGCCATTTCAAAAACGCCCTATAATGCGCGCCATGCCGACGGGGTGGTGCGAAAGCAGCGTTCTGGGTGAGTTTGCAAGAAGTTGAAAAAGTCGATAAAAAGACGCTTGACACGAACTGAAAACTGACTAA
>JAHJNE010000489.1 GCA_018820995.1 Gammaproteobacteria bacterium
GTAGTCAGTGGCAATCAGCTGCTGGTGTTTGGCGACTACACCGAAATGGATGCCAGCTACAGTTACGATTTCACTTTGCAGCGCTGGCAAAAGCTGGAAGTTGGCTATCAGGCAAGCCGGCATCAAAGTGCCACGGCCATTGGTAACAAAGTGTTTGTCACTGGTGGCAACACCGGTGGTGATGGAGCTTTCCTGAGCACAATTCAGCCGTTTGAGTTTTAATCGTCAAGTGCTGCGCTGGTGCCGCCTTTTATTAAGCAGCGCCAGCTTTAGCAGTTCTGTTGGAACGCTGGCTAAACGAGCGAATTTAATCTCTGGTGGTCCAGTAGCGCTGCATTTCAAAAAATAAAAATGAAGCGGACCAGGTAATTAAAACTAAACCGGTTAAAGATTCAATCCCGGTTAAAAAACGTAAAAGACCACTGGGCTCAATGTCACCAAAACCGACAGTGCTAAACACGGTAAAAGAAAAATAGACGCAGTCCATCAAACTCCCATCAAAGTTGCCGGTTAAGCCTCCCCAATTGGGTGAATGGTGCATCCAATAATACACCAAAGCAAAAACCCAAATTTCAATGCAATGCGCCAGCATCGAACCGAAAACCCCAACGACAATCCGATATCGATGCTTTATACCCATTTTGGGAATGTAGAGCGTGATGCGATATAAAAATTCGTAATGCACCAGTACAACAAGCGCAACCACGAGACAGTTGATGAAAATTGCGGCTATCACGGCATGCCTGCTTAGTCGTCGTTCAAAGGAAAGTTAATCAGGATGGTATACGCTTTTGCGCAAGCCGTCATGTGCTGAGCTGTCGCAGATTGGCGCTGCGCGCTTAGATCGTCAACGTTGTATTGGTCTAATCAGGTCGTTTAAAGCGAACAGGCGGACATCAGCTTGTGCCATTATCACGTGCAGGGTTGGTTCGCTATCTTCGATAAAACGATAGGTAAGGTCTCAAAAAAAAGCCCTCATCATTAACGAGGGCTATTGTGAAATTTATAGCTTAGAGCTTAGAGCTTAGAGCTTAGAGCTTATCGCTTAGAACTTATCGCTTAGAATTTGTAGCTTAGACCCAGTCGTGCCGCACGCGGCGACGCAGGGGTGATATTGTTATTGTTGTGGGCAGAAGCGTAATAGGCTTTGTCCAGCAAGTTTTCAATATTCAGCTGGATCCGAAGGTCTTTGACTGGGGCAAAGAACACGCCCGCATCAACCCGGGTAAAGCCAGGCAGTACCACGGTATTATCAATCACCACATACGACTTACTTTGGCTGACGACACCCAGTGCCGCGCTCCACTGCTCGTTGAGGGTATAGCGGTTCCACAAGGAGAATGTTTGCTCTGGCACCTGACCTAAATGATGGCCGTCGTTGCTGCCAGGGGTTTGTACTTCTGAGTCCTGATAGGCAAAACCAGCCATCACCTGCCAGCGGTCTGTAATAGTACCATTCACTTCAAATTCAACACCTTCTACTTGTTGGCCATCAACCAAGATGCTTAAACTTGGGTTAGCTGGATCAGTGGTGGCGACATTGCTGCGCTGCAGTTGATAAATTGCGGTATTGATCGATACCACATCATTTAAATCCCATTTGAAGCCAAATTCTTTATTACTGAACTTTTCTGGTTTGAGGGCTGCATTGTTGGCATTTAATGACGCCAATTGTTCGCCAGCGCGTGGTACAAAAGCAGCGCTGTAGCTGACATAAAACGACATTTCATCTTTTGGTTTATAAATTAAGCCGGCTCGTGGTGACCATAACGAGTCATTGCTTTGCAGAGTCGTGTTATTGCGATAGTTGGTTAAATCCGCTTCAAACCGGTCAAAACGCACGCCAATCACGGCTTGCCATTGGTCATTCAGTTCTACCTGATCTTGCAGATACAAAGCAGCGGTTTTAGCCTCGCTGTGATTAAGTGCATCAGTGGCGGACTGCCGAAATTCTACCGAACCGTTGTACACCGTCTCTACTAAAGTGACATAAGCCGACGTTGCGTTTGCACCCATCAAAGGGAAGTAAGCGGTATTGCGTTGGTTATCGGTCAATTGGCGATTTAATTCTATTCCCGCCAACAACGTATGATTCATCCCGGCAAAGCTGACTTCTTTGGTGAGGTCAGTTTGATTCATCCAGTTTTTACGATCAGTCTGGTTGCTATAGCCAGTGACTGTTACTCGCTTGGTGTCGTCGTTATAAGCGCCTGGTAAAACGTTGGCGTAGAACTTGTCGTAAACCGCGTAACGGGTTTGGTTGGTCAGCTGTAGGCCATTTTCAAATTCATGATTGATCGTGGTGCTAAATGCATCTAATTCGGCATTGGTATGGCTATCTTTCACACTGCCGAAGAACGTTTTAGCGTCGACAGAAAGTGGTTTCCCGTTAAAAGATGGAATGCCGCGATCGGTGACTCGCTCGTCTTCAAAATGTTCAAAGCTAAAGGCAATGGACGTGCGATCGGTGGCGCGAAAGGTCATCGTTGGATTGATTGCTTTGCGCTTCAATTCGCTGAAATCACGATAACTTTGTGAGTCTTCATACATACCGGTAACACGCAGAGCCAGCTGATCATCCAGCACTTGATTCACATCGCCGGTAAAACGATAGCGGTCAAAGGAGTCCAGCGACAAAGTGATTTCTGGGCGTTCTACCCAATTGGCTTGTTTGGTGACGCGGTTGATCAAACCACCGGCGCCGCCGCGGCCGAAAATCATACCGCTTGGGCCTTTAAGGATCTCGACGCGTTGCACGTTGTACAAGTCACGGAAATATTGCACGTCATCGCGCACGCCATTGACAAAAAAGTCTGCGGTGGAGGTGTTACCACGTAACACGGGCGCGTCACGGTGGCCTTCGCCTTGTGCCATTTGTACACCCGGCACATAACGCACGACGTCAGCCATATTTTGCATCGCTTGGTCGCTGATGAGCTCTTCGGTAATTACCGTAATGGCCTGTGGTACATTGCGAAGTAGGGTATTGGTTTTCGTCGCCGTGGTCGTGGTCAGTACCCGATACTTTTGTTCCTGCTGTCCGACGACTTCAATCGTTTCAACTTTGCCATCGTCCCACACGTCGTCATCGGCCATTATGGCTGTAGAGAAATGAACGGCGATGATGGATAACGCCACCTGAATTGCACAAGACAATGGTTTTAACTTTGGAACTGACATAACGACTCCGGCAGGGATTTGTATAGAACAAATTATGAGGCTAATAATAACACGAACAATTCCTATTAAAAAAGGTGAATGCAAATAGTTCTTAATTTTCCCCATAGCAGAAACGTGATGAATGTGCGTTGTTGAGTGGCTTTGGCTTGATAGGTTTTTAGTGAAGGGCTACCAGCAAGTATTGATGGAATGGGCTGGCGTCAGAATGTTGATGGAACAAATAACGGATGCGATGAGACTCACACTAACCTTGGCTTGTGTCAGTGATATTACCCCTTTTTGCTACGAAACCCGCCGAGTTGACAACTCTTTGTCCTGTTAAAAGGAACGTTCAGTGACCAACAACTAGGATGCGGCTCTGACAGCCAATGGCTGGTACTTGATCATCACCCAGCAACAAAGAGGCGGCAACAGAAAAATTTTGGCAAGATCCAAAACATGTGACCATAAAAAGTCGGGTGTTGAAAAATCTCGTGTTAACCAAGGTAGAAACATCAAAAGCGCACACAACAGACTGACCATCAGGCTCAGACTTTGCCAATTGTCGCGGAAAAATCGTTGGATCAACCAGGCAACCGCCAATGCTGCCAATAACACGCCGCTACCATGTGACAATTGCATCCAGGCGAGCAGGCCATCATAAGCGCCAAAAATGCTAACGGGCCACCAAGTGGGCTGTTCAACGACCATCGTGACGCTTAAAGCGAGCGCGAGGAGCAGCACATAGAACAATACAAGAGCGGTGACGGAGACTAGGTAGCCTATTAGATTTTTCATGTTTTTCCTTCAGCACACTTTGCAACGAGCACTCTA
>JAHJNE010000490.1 GCA_018820995.1 Gammaproteobacteria bacterium
CAGGTCCGGAATGTTGCAAAAGTTGCTGTCGAAACCAGGCGTTGCGACGAAGCAGGGATTTTTTCTGTGGCAGCATAGTGGCTCCGGTGTTGAATGAGTTCAATCTCGTTAAGTGACCCTATGAGTGTTTGATGACTGGAGAAAGTCGTTTTGATGACATTTTGAAGGTGTTTTACCTGGTTAAAAGATGGCTTTAGCAAACTATGTTGAGGCAGATTATGTTTCGGGAATGGCAAAGTGTGAACAACGTGACTGCAAAGTGAAGTTGCAGCCACGTTGGTTGATATGAGCTTTAGGTTTTCGCGACTGCGCCAAAGCTCAACAGACCCTATAGTCCCAATGTTGTCGGAATGTCCGGTGCTGGTGTTGGCAATGTCACCGGGTCGTTATCCAACTGCGTCATCGTTTCCTCGATCGCGCGCTCTAACTGCACATCACGGCCTTGGTTGACGGCGATAGGATCCAGTTCCAACTCGATGTCAGGTGCAACCCCTTCATTTTCAACACGCCATTCGCCATCCGGGGTATAGAACCGGAAAAAAGGTACCACGTGGAAACCACCATCAATCATATTTGGATTGGTCGAAATACCAATCAGGCCACCCCAGGTGCGGGTGCCAATAGTTTTACCGAGCTTCAGACGTTTGAACGCCCAGGGTAAGAAGTCACCACCTGAACCTGCATCCTGGTCAATCAGCATGGTTTTCGGGCCATATATAGCGCCACCTGGTGTGGTAAACACCAGGCCATCGCGGTCTTTCCAACCTGATAAAAATGGTCGTGACAGAATGTCGGTGATGTAATTGGCCGCTTGGCCACCGCCATTTCTGCGCTCATCAATAATCAGTGCCTTTTTGTCCACTTGAGCGAAGAACATCCGGTTAAAGAAGTAAAAACCACCGCCGCCGGTATTGGGTAAATAAACGTAAGCTACTTTGCCATCAGTGGCTTTTTCCACTTGCTGGCGGTTGTTTTCAATCCAATGCCATAACCTTAATTCTGCTTCGTTGGCGATGGGTTCGACTCTGATTTGGCGTTTATTTTTTCCCTGAGCGTTATCAGCGATGGTGATTTGCAGCTGTTTACCCTGGGTATTATCGAGCAGTTGATAGATATTTTTACTGGCATCCAACGGCTCGCCATTAATGGCCAACACAAAGTCACCGGCTTTAGCACTTTGGCCCGGGGCGGCCAGTGGTGCTTTTAAAAACGGATTCCAGCGATCACCTGCGAATACGGTTTTTAACTGATACAGGCCATCCTTGATTCCAAAGTCTGCTCCCAGCAGGCCCACTTTACTGGAGGCTTCCTGATGCACATCACCGCCGCCAATTCTATTGTGGCCGACTTGCAGCTCGGCAATCATTTCAACCAACACTTCGTTTAAGTCTTCACGGCGCTGCACAAACTTCAGTAGCGGCTGATATTTATCGTAAATAGCCTGCCAATTGATGCCGTGTAATTTAGGATCATAAAAATAGTCGCGCTGCATGCGCCAGGCGTCATTAAAAATCTGTTGCCATTCTTGTTTGGGGTCGATGTAGGTTTTCACTCCGGACAAGTTCACCGCTTTGAGCTCCGTTTTGGCTTCAGCGGCTCCTTGTGCTAATTCCGAAGGTGCGACCATCGTCAGCAATTGTTTGCCGTCAGCGCTGAATTGATAGTCCGCCAGGCCATCTTTAATTTCAACAGCCTTTCTTTCTTTAAAATCAAACCTTTGTAGCTTCGCGCTATTGGTGTCGTCAGCTGCTGGGCCACTATTGCTAGCGCCAGGTTGCGGCCGCTCTAAAAACCATAAAGCGCCATCGGCGGCCACTTTTAACTGCCCATAGTTTTTCTCGGGCAGTGGCAGTGGGATGATGCGGTTGCTCAGACCGCTGAGGTCAATCTGGACTTTTTTGGCCGCAGTTTTGCTGTCGTCTTTGTCCTTTTTATCCGAATTTTTGGCAGCATCATCCTTGGCGTCGGCTACAGGTTCGTCACCGCTTTCTTGCCAGAGTGGTGATTTGCCTGAAGCTGTTAACACTGCAGCATAAATACCCTGACGTAACGGCCGCTCTTGAGTGGATAAATCCAGTCCAACCTGGGAGGGGCCGGTGTTTACGGATGCGGTGAAATACAAATAACCGTCTCCAAAAGCTGGATCGGCGGCGTGGCTTAAGCCGTCCGTAACACGAGTGCTTTTTGCGGTATTAAAATCATACAGATAAACCTGCGAGAAATAATTCGCTTCGGCCAGGGTGTAAGCGAGGTAACTACTATCGCCGGAGAACGAGACCTGGAACTGCTGACGCCGTTTGCTGGTGGCGATGATTTGTTGTTTTTTATTTTTTAAATCAAAGCTATAAAGGTTTAGATGATTATCCTGCAGTACCAATTTCTGGCCATCGGGAGACCAAGCCAGCAAGTTAAAATAACCGGTTTTACCCAGTGGGTAACTTTGGGCTTTTGTTTGGCCATCTTGCGAGCGAAGCACCAGTTGATGTTGGTTACCGGCGTCGGAAATGTAGGCCAGTTGCTGACCATCCGGGCTCCACAAGCCGTCAAATTCACGCACACCAGCACTTTGCGTCAGATTGCGAACCGTACCGTCTTTAAGTGGTACCGTGAAAATTTCGCCGCGAGCGCTGACCACTACCCGTTTACCAGTGCTGGAGAGCTGCGCCGAGGTCAGATTTTTACTGGCATCTTTCCACTGCGGGCGTTGCTGTGCTGACATGGTATTTAATGCAATTGGAATGTTGTTGCTGGCGCCACTTTGCGCGTCAAACTGGTATAAATAGCCACCGGCCTCATAGACAACGGTGTCGCCAAAACCAGCGGCACTTCGGATATCCCAGTCAGTTTGCTTTGTGAGTTGCGTGACTTTTTTATTTTTATAGCTGTATAAATTAACGGCTTTATTATCGCGGTCCGACAGGAAATAAACATCGTTGTTCAGCCAAAATGGATTGGTATCATTGGCGTTCGGATGCGGGATTTTTTCCAGTTGTTGGTTTTTTAAATCAATAATCCATACCGGCGGCGTGCTGCCACCCCGGTGTAAGCGCCAACCGCTTGAATCACGATAAGCGGCGTTATTTGGCCGATACGCCAGCTTCTTACCATCGGCAGACCAACGACCTTCAAAGGCGACGGCTTCCATCACTTTTTGTTCAAATCCGCCGCTGACCTGCACTTCAAACAGCTGATTACTGCGGCTGTTGGCGACTTCACGGTTAGAGGCAAACAATACTTTTTTACCATCCGGGCTCCAGCCATTGACGGTATCGCTACCCGGGTGCCAGGTCAGGCGTTTGGCGGCACCGCCGGTAACAGGCATCACATACACATCGGTGTTGTTATCGTAACTTGCGGAAAAAGCTATCCACTTGCCATCAGGAGAAAACTTCGGTGCAAATTCCGCTGCCGGATGCGATGTCAGCTGGCGGGGGTTTTGGCCGTTGCGATCACTTAGCCATAAATCACCGCCATATACAAAGACCAGCTGGTTGGCGGAAACGTCGGGCTGGCGCAATAAACCAGTGCCTTGAGCAGACGCAGCAGCCTGGCCCGCAGCCAAGCCAGCCGTCAGCGCCAAGCCACAGCGCAGGGCCAGAGAGCGGAATTTAAACATGATGAAGTTCCTTATATCTGATGAAATAGACGGACATCGACCAATCCGAACACTTAAAAACTACCATGCAGGGTCAAGTGCGAACAATCAACACTTTGTTAGATGATGTGTATTTGTTTCGGGTTGTATGGTTGACGGGGGGGGGATTTGCAGATAGCGCTGAATATTAATGCGTTGAATTAACTTTTAAAGCTGGCCAGATTTCCAGCCACTTTTTATCGGTGATCCGACGATTAAAATCCATCAACTTTGGTCTTTTCGGATTGAGCGATACGGTGCCTTCAAAGAGCGCATTTAATCCAAAAGGTGAGACCAGCACAAGGTTTCCATACTCGTCTAATCTAGCTCCGACCGCGGTCTCTATTTCGACCCAATAACTCATTGCATCAAGGGTTGAGTTATATGGATTGTCGTTATTGCGCAGGTGCATTCTGGCTTGGTTTTTCACCGACCATGGAAGTTTAGAGATACTGTGTAATTGTTGTTCGATAAGACGATCTCTCTGTTCAGAGATGTCCGATGGATTGAAATAGATGAGATCAATATCGTTCAATGGTTGGCTTGTGGCACTTTGATGCACTTTGTCCCAAACAAGATTTCGGACAAAACCAGCAGCCAGGCACCAGTCAGGTAAATTGCAACGAGCTGCGATAACTAATGCCTGCATTCGCAATGAATCTTCGCTCAGCCACTGTTTGATTGTTGTTTCTTGTTCCAAAAAAGCCAATTCCTTACTCAATTTGAAAATTGAATACACCATGCAAATCGCCAGCGGTGTTGAGCATCGTCACATGGCTATATAAAACAGGACCTATCGTTCAACCTTGAACAAGGTTACAAACGTATCTTAATCGACATGGAATTGACTATGCTAGGAGAGCAATAATTTTTGATTGGTGCGAATGAGCCTGTCTTCAAATGCGCTCGCTTTTACAAGTGAATGAATCAACAAAAAGGAAGTGATTGCTTTAAATCAGCATTGGAGTGTCTGTAGTCGCACTATAGTTTCTGATTGCCCGGGATCGGTTCCAGCATATTCAGATCTTTAAACTTGCCAACAGAATCTGCGATGATTTCCCGCGCGATGGCTGTTTCGGCTTCGCTTGTGGTTTCAGCAACCAATACGGCATCGCCATGTTTTATGGCTGCCATTACGAGATCCGCAAATTTTCCTTCGGTGTCACCACTTGCGTCAGAGGTGCCGAGGACTGCGCCGGTTAATGCTCCCAAACTCGCGCCCCAACCCAGTAACATCACAATAGCCGCTTCTGCATCGGCCCGCTGTAGGGCAATGATTGGCATAAAACTAAAGAATTAGTTGCAAATGTTCAAAACAGCTATTATGTTAAAACTAATTCTTTAGTAGGAAGTGAAAATGGCCAGACAGCAATCCAGCGAACTCACCGGCGCTGAACAAAAAATTATGCAGGTGCTTTGGCAACAAGGCCCCAGTTCAGTCAAAGACATCGCAGCGGTGTTGAGTCAGAAAAGTCCTGTGGCCTATACCACGGTGCAGACCTTATGCCGAATTTTGCTTGATAAAGGTCATGTGCAGACGGAAAAACAAGGTAAAGCTTTTATCTATCGGGCGATTACTGTGCAGCAGGAAGCGCGGACCCAAGCACTAAGCAGTTTATTAAAACGGTTTTTTGGCGGTTCGCCGGCGTTGTTGGCGCAGCATTTATTAGCAGAACAACATCTCTCACCAGAGCTTGCAGCACAGTTGCAAGCCAGCATTGATGACGCGGTGCAGGCTACCGGGCCGGAGAAGGCTGACAATGCTCCGATCTCCCAGAGTGCGGCGATAGATAAAGTTAAAACAAGTCACTCTTAAAATAAGTCACGATTAAAACAACTTACTAAGTACACGAAGCAAAACGCAGGAGCAATTGATGCTGGAAATCAGCTGGTTGGGGTTTTATTTATTACTGCATCTGCTATTGGCGCTGCTGTTGGTGCCGGCGGTGTATGCGCTGGATCGCAGCCAGTTTTGCCCGGCGCCAGCAGGGATGCTCAGGCTTTGGACCGGCGTTGCCGTGCTGTTGTTTGGCCTGCCGGTGATATTGCTGCAACCCTGGGCACTGGATCAACAGTTGTTGCCCTGGCTGCATGGTAGTGTGACCCCCGTGTTGGCAATATCTGGTGATACACAAAACATGGCGTTGTCCGCCTCGGCTGTCACTCTTCGTGATCCACTGCTTATCGAGCAACATCATTTTCCATTATTACCGCAGCTGATGTATTTGTTTTCACCGATATTATGGTTTTGGCTGCTGTTGCCGCTGATTTCTTTGCTGAAACTACTGGTGTTGCTACGCAGTTATCTGGCCAGCCGCCAGTTGCGAAATGCCGCTACGGCTCTCACGCCGGATGCTGCGTTGACGACCTTTGCTGCGAAGGCTGCGACCATGCCTTTGCCGATCAAGGTTCATCCGGCGATCCAAAGTCCGATGTTATTGGGATTGCGAAAGCCACTGATCCTGTTGCCTACCCATTATTTACAGCGGCTGAGTCAAGCGCAGCTGACGCATGTCCTTGCGCATGAACAGAGTCACTGGCAGCTTGGTGATCTGCGAAGTATTTATCTACAACAAATATTTGGCTTATTCTGCTGGTGGAGCCCGTGTTGGCGGCTGCTGTGTCGTGAGCTTTTACGCTGGCGTGAACTGCGCGCTGATGCGGCGGTGCTCGATGCAATGTCTGATAAAACATCACAGCTGAAATATGCACAAACGCTGCTCGACTGCAGTCAGCCATGGGTTATTCCAACACCGGAACTGGCGCAGCGCTGGCATCATCAGCCGTTATTGGCGCTGCGAATTCAGTCGGTGATTACACCAAAACCGGCGTATCGGTTGCCATTGTTTGCCGTGCTGGCCACATTTAGTTTGCTGTTGGTTGGCACTGTGGTTTTGGCGAACCGCTGGCAAATTGCCGATCTGCCAAAACGCCATGCCCAAGTTCGGTTAAGTCAGCTAAAACCATTGTCGGAGTTACTGCAGGCAGTCGCCACCAACAACAGCATTAAGGTACAGCAACTGTTGGCAGATGGTGCACCGCTGAATTTACCGATGCCAGGCGAGGGGAGTGCGTTAATGGTGGCGGTGCGGCACCAACACGACGCGATGGTCGAGCTGCTGCTGGCCGCTGGCGCTGATGTGCATGTCAAAAGCGGTGGTGATGGCAATGCGCTGATTATCGCCGCGCAGTTGGGCGACCTGGCGCTGGCGAGGCGTTTGCTGCAAGCCGGTGCCGATGTCAATGCGGTGGTGCTGGCCGATGAAACCGCGTTGATTAATGCCAGTTATCGCGGCGATATAGCGATGGCGCAGTTGCTGTTAGATGCAGGGGCGCAGATCAATTTGCAAGTGGAAACGCCGTTGTCCGATGGCCGCTTGTTGCGATCGGCGCTGAATCGGGCAGCAACCGCCGAAATGCGCGCTTATTTGCTCGCGCAAGGAGCGCGCTGATGTGAAGTTAATCTTACCGTAATCACAATTATCATTTTGTTTTAATTCACTATTTTTTGAAAGATGTGCCGGAGTGGCGCAGGCGCGTTCGGCTGGCCGCAATTTAGTCGCAATAAAGTCGCAGCGAAGTCACAAATGAGCGGCGAGCGGGCTGTGTTTCATCGGGTATTAAAATAGGTACTTAACAGGTGCAAGGAGCAAAAATATGAAAAAATGGCTGTTGATCATTGTTGGCATCATTGGGTTACCGGTGTTGCTGTTGGCGGGATATTGGTTCCACGACTGGCGGGTATTGCCGCAAGTTCCGGCAACACCGGGCCCCGAGCAGCAATTGCTCAAGCCCGGATTGGAACAAGTCGCGGCAGAGATGCAGCAGGCGCTGTATCAATCCCGGGCTCAGCAACAACTGCCGGCACTGACGGCGGCTGTGGTCTGGCGTGGGGAATTGGTGTGGGCGGGGGCGGCCGGCTTTGCAGACGTTGCTAAACAACAACCTGCCACCATCCACAGTCAATTCCGGATTGGCAGTAGCTCCAAACCCGTCACCGCGACCGCTATGGCACGGGCGGTGCAAGCGGGCACATTAGAACTCGACAGACCGATCCGACACTATATGAAGAATTTGCCGAATCCGGTCTGGGGCGATTTTACGTTGCGTCAGTTGTTATCGCACACTGCTGGCTTGCCGGGTTATGAGCAAAATAACGACTGGGTCGGCGTTTGGCGCACGTTGATTAAACAACATCGTTACACCGATGTGATGGACAGCCTGACGCTATTTGATCAAGCGCAGCTGCAATTTCAACCCGGCCAAGGTTTTTTATACAGTTCCTTTGGGACTAATCTGGCCAGTGCGGTATTGCAAAGTGCGCTGGCGGAGCCCTTTTTAGCTTATTTGGCGCGTGAAATAAGCCAGCCTTTGGCCTTGCCGTCCTTGATGGCGGCCGAAGTGGCTTATCCGCAGCAGGTACAGTTTTATTTCAGTCACGAACAGCAGGTGAAACCACACTGGCCGGTAGATCTCAGTCAAAAATGGGCTGGTGGTGGCCTGGCGGCCAGCTCGGTCGATTTGGCAAAGCTCGGTGCGGCCTGGCTGGATCCGGCTTTTATCAACCCGGACATTCAGCAGCAATTCTGGACACCGCAAAAGCTGAAAAGTGGCGAAGTGAACGAGCAAAATTACGCCCTTGGCTGGCGGGTGACAGAACGTGATTTTCTGTTTTGCGAGCAAGACAATAAGTTAACCAAAGCTATCCGCTACATCCATCATGGCGGTGTTTCAGACGGCGCGCAAAGCTGGCTGGTGGTGTATCCAGAGTTGCAGTTGGTGCTGGCGATGAACACCAACGCCGTAAAAAAGAACTACTGTGATTTTGCTGGCCAAGCCGCTGAAATTATCCGGCCCTTTTTACGGCATATTGCGCCCGAGTTGCTGCGCTAGAGCGCGTCTAGTCGCAGGACTGTGATGAGCTAAACCATGGCGTTTATAGACCAGAAGCAGAGCTTTTTAAGCGGCCAGTTGCACAGCGGGGCTCGCCCGCGTGTAACTATTGGATAGTCTAGTGGCTGTTCAAATGTGGTTCCTAAGCGATACTCTTCATTTCAGCGGTGTCGATGGTGTTGGGATTGATGTGAAAACTACAGGCAACACGTTATGCCAATGGCGGTATGGTCGCCAAACTATCAAAAATAGTCTCGGTCAGTTCATTGCTGATTGTTTTGAAAAACTGACATAGCCATGGTTTTCATTGATACTGGCCTCAATGACAGCCGTCATGTGGTTAACCGGATGCGCTATGAATGACTTAAAGCAACTAAATCCCGCACAGCGCCTGTTTGCGCTTTTGCTTTGTTTGTTGATGCTGGCTGCCGGCATTTATAGCGGTGTGCTACAACAACGCTTAGTGAACCCTGTGCTGGCACCCTTAGATAATCAAGCGACTCAAGCGCTAAAGCGAAGTCTGATGCTCAGCAGTGCCTCTTTTGCCACAGCGCGCTTAATCGATCGCGGCATTGCCTTTGTGTCTGAAGCGGAAGTGGGTGTTGGTGTGGCCAGTGTCAAACCCGGGCAATTGTTAAAGCCACTGCAAGATATGGCGGTACGTTACTCTGATTTGATGGTGCTCGCGATGACGTCAATTGGCTTACAGTTATTTTTGCTCGAATTTGGCAAACTGGCTGCCCTGCCGCTATTTGGAACGGGCATATTGCTTTGCAGCGTCACGTTATTGCTCGGCCCCGCCAGTTGGCGCAGCGCCAGCACCTATCTGCTGCGGATGTTCATTGCCTTGTTACTGGTGATCCGGATTGGGGTGCCTATGGCTGCTTTTGGCGTGGCGGAATTGTCCGACTGGGTGCTAGAGCCGCAGCGGATGGCAGCTGAAGCCTTGCTAAGTAGTGAAACAGCAGCACTGCAGCACGTAGAGCAGCCTATGGCCAAGGCCGATGAAGGGTCGATCAGCTGGCTGCGGCAGATGGCGGCGCAGGCCAATGATTTGTTTGCCGCAGTGAAAAGCTTTTCCGACAACATGGTTGAAAAACTGATCCAGCTTATTGTGGTGTACAGTTTGCAAACGCTGATATTTCCATTGCTGTCACTGTGGCTGCTCTGGCATCTGGGTCGCTGGTTTGTTTACCGTCCTATACCTACAGCAGATGCGACAGCCACCCGCAGCATCCTTCCATGATGACCCTGCTAGCTGGCCACAATGAGGCTGTTAAAACAGTGCGTCGTATTGATGCTATATTCATAAATCAGTCAGTTTTTAGAGTTATGTTCCAACCAATTATTCGCGGAGCTTTTATGAAAAATTTAGTGAAGGTAGGCATGGTTGTGGTCAGCCTAGCGGTGTTGCCGACTCAAGCAGAATCCATCAAAGTCGACATGAATGCTGGATTGTGGGAAAACAAAATGACTTGGGACGGTGAAGGCATGAAAGAAATGCAGGCGCTGCAGACTGAAGAGATGAAGGCAGCGATGGCGCAAATGAAAGAGCAGTTTGCCAATATGCCGCCGGAGCAGCGTAAACAAATGGAATCAGTTATGGCGCAATCGGGTCTGCAAATGAAAGAGGATGGTATTAGTTTCAACAATAATCAGCTACAGCTTTCAGCGTCAGGAACTAATGTCAAAAGTTGCATCACCCAAGCGGAAATCGATCGGGGTGGATTGCCTGACACTTTGGATGATTGCACATCGACCATTCAAAAAGTCGGTGCAACCCGGTATAAAGCCACCTATGTTTGTACTGGCGAAGAACAATCAACAGGGGAGAGTGAAGTCACTTTGCACTCGTCTAAACATTATTCAGGGACTGGGAAAATGACTTCCGTACTTGCCGGCAAACCACACGTCATGACATTTAAGATGGAAGGCACCTGGCTGGGTAGTGACTGCGGTACAATCGCGCCGATGAGTCAGTAGCCGGTAGCCATATAGCGCCTGCTTTCACATATAATTGCCGTAAGCGGGCGGCATTGATGGCTCGCACTCACTTGTTGTTTACTCGCATCTTCAAAGACGACCGGTATCAATAACAAAAAAGCGACCCGCAGGTCGCCTTCTATCATGGTCAATCAAAATCAACCGCTTAAATCGCAGCGATTTCCGCTTGTTGTGCCAGTAACTTCACAATGGCCGCTTCTGCATCTGCCAGTTTCTCGCGCTCTTTGGCAAGAACTGCTTCTGGTGCTTTAGCAACAAAACCTTCGTTGGCGAGTTTGCCAGAGACCCGGGCCGCTTCTTGCTGCATTTTTTCCAGCTGTTTGGCGATGCGGGCAAGCTCTGCTTCTTTGTCAATCAGGCCAGCCATTGGGATCAGCATGTCCATGCTACCCAATAACTGCGCGGCACAAGCTGGCGCTGTGTCAGTAGTTGTCAGCACTGTGATGCTGTCGAGCTTAGCCA
>JAHJNE010000491.1 GCA_018820995.1 Gammaproteobacteria bacterium
CAGGGTATTAAAGGCACCGCCTAACAACGAGCCAAATTTATGCAATGCAGGGCCGAAGTTGCGCGAGCGGTAGAGTTCATCAAACAACCAGCTTTGTTCAAACAGGCTTTGATACGAGGTTAAATCAGCGCCACCTTCCTGGTCCGCTGCAAGCTTAGAAAATACGGCTTCTGCCGCCAACATGCCTGATTTCATCGCGGTGTGATTACCTTTAATCTTGGCAAAGTTGAGCGTGCCGGCATCACAACCAATCAGCAAACCACCAGGAAAACTCATTTTCGGTAAGCTGTTCAGGCCGCCTTTGGCGATGGCCCGGGCGCCGTAACAAACTCGTTTGCCACTGGTCAAATACTGGCTAATGACCGGGTGGTGTTTGTAACGCTGGAACTCGTCAAATGGACTCAAATACGGATTGCTGTAGTTTAAATCAATGATTAACCCAACCACGACCTGGTTGTTTTCGGCGTGATACAGATAACCGCCGCCGCTGGTGTCGCTTTGCAGTGGCCAACCAGCGGAGTGCAATACCAGGCCAGGTTGATGTTTGTTCGGGTCAATGTCCCAGATTTCTTTAAAACCAATAGCGTAGTGTTGCGGTGACTTGCCAGCATCAAGTTGGTAATGTTGGATCAGCTCTTTACCCAAATGACCACGACAACCTTCAGCAAACAGGGTGTATTTTGCGCGAAGTTCCATACCGGGGGTAAAACTAGCTTTTTGCTCACCATGCTTATCAAGACCCATGTCGCCAGTGACAATACCCTTGACCACATTATCTTCAATAATCAGGCTGGCGGCGCTAAAGCCCGGGAAAATTTCCACACCAAGATTTTCGGCCTGGGTGGCCAACCAGCGACAGACATTCCCCATTGAGACAATATAGTTGCCGCTGTTGTGCATCGTTTTAGGCACGGCAAAGTTTGGAATTTTCTTGGCTTGGGTATTAGATCGCAAAAAATAGATGTCGTCATGGCTGACTGGGATACCAAGCGGTGCAGCAAGTTCTTGCCAATCGGGTAACAATTCGTTTAATGCTTTGGTTTCAAACACGGCGCCGGATAAAATGTGGGCACCAACTTCTGAACCTTTTTCTACCACACAAACGGTTAATTCAGTATTGGTGGATTTTGCTTGTTGCATCAGTTTGATAGCGGCAGACAGACCTGATGGTCCAGCCCCGACAATCACGACGTCAAACTCCATTGATTCCCGTTCCACGGCGGTCCCCTTTGTTTTTATTTTGTGTATGATTGATCACCGTCAACTGCTTGTAGCAACCAAAGCGGCAATGGCTGATAAACTTTACGTTCCTGATAACTTTCTACATCTTTGTGCTGCTTGCAAGGGTATTTCAGGTTGACGTTAACGTCAACAGTAGTTAGATTGTCCGGCATCAACAAAAGCTGAAGTTTACCTTCACGTCAACCTGACAAATGCAGACAGGGGTCCTTATCCATGAAAATATTAGTACCGGTAAAACGGGTCGTCGATTATAACGTGAAGGTTCGGGTCAAAGCTGACCAGACAGGCATCGATTTAGCCAATGTGAAGATGTCCTTGAACCCATTTTGTGAAATAGCGGTTGAAGAAGCCGTCCGCTTAAAAGAAGCCGGTATTGCCACAGAAGTTGTGGTGATTTCAATCGGCCAAACCAGCGCTCAGGAGCAACTACGCACAGCGCTGGCACTAGGTGCAGACCGTGCGATTTTACTTGAAACAGAGCTGAACCTTGATTCATTACAAGTCGCCAAGTTATTAGCAAAAGTTGTAGCTACAGAGCAGCCGCAACTGGTAATCATCGGTAAACAAGCGATTGATTCTGATAATAATCAAACCGGCCAAATGCTGGCGGCTTTAACCGGCATGGGTCAGGGGACTTTCGCTTCAAAAGTGGTGGTTGCTGATGGCAAAGTTGCGGTCACCCGCGAGATTGACGGTGGCTTACAGACCGTATCATTAAACCTGCCTGCGGTCGTTTCTACAGATTTGCGTTTGAACGAACCGCGTTATGCGTCTTTGCCAAACATTATGAAAGCCAAGAAAAAACCATTAGAAGTGGTTGCAGCCGATAGTTTTGGAGTTTCGCTGCAAAGTCAGGTTAAAACCCTGAAAGTCGCAGCGCCAGCGGTACGTCAGGCTGGTGTGATGGTGGACAGCGTTGATGCGTTGGTCGCGAAGTTAAAGCAAGAAGCGAAGGTGATCTAATGGCTATTTTAATTATTGCAGAGCATAACCATCAAGCTTTAAAAGCGGATACCGCCAAAACAGTCGCTGCTGCGACAAAATTAGGCGGTGATATTCATGTGCTGGTGGCAGGGTTTGAATGTGCTGCAGCAGCGACAGAAGCCGCTGGTTTAGTGGGTGTGACTAAAGTTTTACTTGCTGACGCTGCTTGTTATCAACATCAACTAGCTGAAAATATCGCTGCACTAGTGGTCGACCTTGGTCGTGACTATAGTCATATCCTGGCTGCAGCCACGACCCATGGTAAAAACTTTTTACCTAGAGTTGCCGCGTTACTAGATGTTGCACAAATTTCTGATGTGATTGCGGTAGAAAGTGCCGATACCTTTGTACGTCCGATTTATGCCGGTAATGCCATTGCTACAGTGCAATCTGCCGATGCGATTAAAGTACTCACCGTCAGAAGTTCTGCTTTTGATGCAGTTGCAACTGGTAATTCAGCGTCGGTTGAAGCGATATCCCAAGCCACTGACGCTGGGTTATCGGTATTTGTTGGCGAAGAGCTGACAAAATCTGAGCGCCCTGAGCTGACCGCAGCCAAAATTATCATTTCTGGCGGCCGTGGCATGCAAAATGGCGATAACTTCAAATTACTCGAAGGCATTGCGGATAAGCTCAATGCTGCAATTGGCGCAAGTCGTGCCGCTGTTGATGCCGGTTTTGTTCCAAACGATATGCAAGTCGGTCAGACGGGTAAAATTGTGGCGCCAGATCTATATATAGCGGTTGGTATTTCCGGTGCAATTCAACACTTGGCCGGCATGAAAGACTCAAAGGTCATTGTTGCTATTAACAAGGACGCTGAAGCACCAATTTTCCAGGTCGCTGATTATGGTTTGGTCGCTGATTTATTTGTCGCGCTACCGGAACTTGAAGCAAAATTGTAATGGTGTTTTGAACCCCGAAATTTAGAAGCCAGTCTACGACTGGCTTTTTTTTACTTTGTATTCAGCGGACATCCAGTTACAAATGAGTTAATTACAAGCACGCAGAATTTGTGGATGATTCTGGACTAAATAAACTACCTTAACTGACTGTAGCGCCAAGGCAATTTATAAGTGATCCGAACAAGTTAACTACACATCTTCAAAATGATGATAGCTTTGAACAAGATCGCTTTATACAGGATGCCTTGTGATCTATAGATCATTCGTTACAATACGGTAATTTTTCAGGGAGAAAGCTGTGAATGTTTCAAAAATATATCTATTGATGCTGGGATTGTCTTGGTTGGTCAGCGGCTGTACTACCATCCCAAACCAGCAAGAGGGTCTGGTGAATCAGCTTGATGGCTCACTGGCACAACTGCAGGTTGACACAAAACAGCTGTATCAACGCATGCAACGTCTTACTGCAGATAAAAGTTGCAAGGAGACCAACGAATGTAAAGTCCTTGCAGTCGGAAAACGGCCCTGTGGCGGACCAGAGCAATTTTTAGTTTATTCCGCAACTAGTACCGATGAAAAACTACTGGCTATCACCAATGACCGTTATACCAAGCTTAAAGCGCAACAGCAGCAGCGGTTGGGTATGCAAAGTACCTGTCAAATGCTACCAACCCCTCTGCCGCAGTGTCAGTCGCGCGAATGCACGATCGTAGAGTAAATCTGAATTCAAAAGATGTGGTTGAAAAAAATCGAGTGTTATCAGATTTAAATAAAAAAGGCGCTAAAAGCGCCTTTTTTCGGTTTTGAGTAGGTGTCCATGTTTATATAATTTATAACATTTCGTCAGAATTCTAGCCTAAAGTACGGCTAATCTTTTTCTTTGAACTTGTTACAACTGACTTTATCCACACATTCACCGTATAAATAAAGACTGTGGTGGGTCAGTTTAATGCCATTTTTTTCAGAAATTTCCAGCTGTTTGCGTTCAATGATGTCATCTTCAAACTCGATAACTTTGCCGCAATTTAGACAAACCAGGTGGTCATGGTGATCAATGCCACTGAGTTCAAACACTGATTTGCCGCCTTCGAAATGGTGGCGGGTCACGATGCCGGCATCGTCAAACTGGTTGAGAACGCGATACACAGTGGCAAGACCAATATCTTCACCAATTTCTAATAAAATTTTGTACACATCTTCTGCACTAATGTGCTGATGTCCAGGGTCCTGTAAAATTTCCAGGATCTTCACCCTTGGTAAGGTCACTTTCAGGCCGGCTTTGCGTAGTTCGCTGTTGTGATCTGACATCTGCTTTGGTACTCATAATTGGAGATGAATGGATTATAAGGCTATTTTCTTTGATTGGAAAAGTAAAATATGCCTTGTGCCAAGGTTAGCACTTGGCGGTTTTATCAATTCAAGGTATATTTTCGACTTGAGGTCATACCAGCTGGAGGGGCTATGCGGTGGGCGTTTAATCCGGCAGTGATGCGGCATTTGTTAAATTTTTGGCCGCCTTTTTTATTCAATGGCATTAAAATCGTCGAACTGGCAGCAGATTATCGTTATGCCAAAGTGACATTAAATGACCGTCCATGGCGACGGAACATCAATAGCAGCCAATTTGGCGGCGCAATGTTTGCGATGACCGATCCAATTTATCCATTGATGTTAATGGGCGCGCTCGGAAAAGAGTATCTGGTGTGGGATAAAAAGGCCGACATTGACTACATTAAACCGGGTCATGGCAAATTGCTGGCAGAATTTTGGTTAGGCGACGATGTTCTGAATGAAATTAAAGCGGCAACGGCGCAAGGGGAGAAGTACTTCCCACAGTTTCTGGTGTATTTAAAAAATCAGCAAGGCGACGTGGTTTGTGAAGTGAACCGTACTGTATATGTCCGTAAAAAACGCAAACACAGGCCTGGAGAGCATCGACGAACTGAAGGACAAAACCGTCATCCGGATAATCAGTTGCCATAATGAGTTAAATTTCAAAGCGGACTCACATAAATAAAAAACCACTGCAGTGCAGTAATGCCAGTCAGTTAAGCTGACTGGCATTATTTTTTGTGCGGATATTTACTGGGTTTTCGTTTCACTTGCCTTGGATACGAACGCTCCTCGCGCCTGAACGGCAACACAAAGAATTCAGCTTTTCTTGTTAAATCCTCTAGCTCTGTAGGAATATGATGGGCACTGATTAAGGTGAATCCACGCTCAAACAAACTGACTATCGCATTGGCGCACAACGTAAAACTCAGCTCGTTCGGATAAATTCCCGGCAGGGTTTTGGCCATTCTGACCATCTGATAGCGGATGAGGTTGTAACAGAGCAATACGCCCCATAGCTCTTGTTTCACCATCTCTGATTTTTTGCTTCGCAGCGTAAATTCGTTTGCCAGCAGTTGCTGTTTCATCTCCCGGTAGCCCAGTTCGATTTCCCAGCGCTGACTATATAAATCGACAATTTCATCACCCATAAACTGGGTCGTATCCAGCATCGATGTCAGGATAAAACATTCTTTTCCCTTCACTTTTTTATGCAACAACCTTGCTTCCACATGCGTGGGCAGGCCTGGCCATTTCTTTTGTGCTTGCGGGCTGGTTGCAATTCGAACTCGTAAATCTTGTTTATCCAGCTTTTCCACGACCTCATATTGCGCGCCTTTTTTAAGCGGAATAAGCCAGTGACGGTTTTGGCCTTTACTTTGCCATGCATGCAGCAGACCTAATGAATAAAAGCCACGGTCAAACAGGGTCAGGCTATTATCTGTAGTCGTTTCAATCAGTTGCTCTGCCAGTATCATTTCATTCGTACTGTATTTATCCAGCGCTGCACCCGTCAATAAATGACTGGTCAGCTCCATTTGGCAAACCATTCTGACCATTGGCCACGCGGATTCGCCTGCGGTTGTGATGGGTTTGGTAAAGGCTTCAGTATTTTCGACAGTGTCTGGCGCCCGCCAAACAACCCCATCAACCCCAAGTAGTTGCAGACCACACCAGCGCGGATGTTCCGCATCCTGATGCCAGAGTTGTTGGGTTTGATGAAATACTTGCCGCATTGCTTCAGAGCCTAAGCGCTGTCTGCCTTGAACAACGGCGCTGGGCGCGACTAAGTCCCGTCGGCCAGGTAAAGCAATTTGCATTTTATCGGCGATGCTCCAGACATCTTTGCCACGGTACAACGCCATGCCGAGCACAACCATTACCAGTGACTCTAAAGGCAAACGGCGTCGACGGACGGTTGCTACCCCAGCTTCCTGCAAGCATTGACTGATGAACTCTTCTGGTAACAATTGCTGAAGCGCACCGGCTTCGATGTTTGGGAAATAACGGTTTGCCAGGGTTAAAGCGGTGACTAATTGCATAGAAAAAGGCCTGCGACATCTCTGTTGCAGGCCTTTATACATCAACCACTGGATCGGTCAACC
>JAHJNE010000052.1 GCA_018820995.1 Gammaproteobacteria bacterium
CCCCAGCCCGCAGCCAATGCTCGGCCATTAGCCATACCCAACCTACCAACATCAGAACGGCGAAAAACTGGGCGAAATGCTCACGTTTCTCCACCAGCCATAAACTAATCAAACCCGTGATAAAACCAAATAATGCCACCAATCCGGCATATTTTTTAGTCAGCCCAATCGCCCAATAAAAAATGGTTTGAATTCTTTGCATGCTCTTCCTAATAAAACCAATCGAGATAAAACGATAGCGTTCAAAACCAATCACACTATCATTACGGTGAAAAGCGATTCTATCGAGATTTTTTGACTCAAACCTGAATGAACAAACCAAGCTCGCTCCCGGAATAGCAAGCTGTTCGCTGCGGTTATGATCTGAAAAAACTCAGAGCTGTGATGTTGTTCCTTGGTAATTTTGCCACTATACGCTGGATTGACGCCAACACAGCATTGTTCTGCAGTTCACCACTGAATCAGACTTCTACCTAGCAATAAAAACCTAAATTCAGACACTTAATTAAATTGTTTGTCTTAAAGTGCGGTTTCGATTTAAGGTGAATTTAACCGCAAACTTTCAACATCAGGACCGGAGTGTATGCCAAGCATCAACAACACAAAGCAAACACCAGAAACTGAACCTTTGGTGCGTAGTTTAGGTTTATGGGGCATGTGGCTGTTGGTGATCAATGGTCTGGTTGGTGCGGGTATTTTTGGGCTGGCGGGAGGCGCCGCGCGTTTAGCCGGAGAATACAGTTTATGGGTGTTTCTTGGTTGTGCCTTACTGATCCTCCCTATCTTGTTATGTTTCGCTGAACTTGCCAGTTATTTTAATGGCACCGGTGGCCCGGTGCGTTATGTGGGTGCGGCTTTTGGTAAGGCAGCAGGATTTCAGGCCGGCTGGCTGTATTACCTGGCGCGCGTGGTTTCATTTGCCGCCAACAGCGCTTTATTAGTCGACAGCCTGGGTTATTTCTGGCCAGAGGCCAGTCATCATGTATGGCGGTTGCTGCTGTTATTGGCAATTTGCGCTGGTTTAACGTTGATCAATGTTCTGGGAGCCATTCAGTCAATTAAAACCCTGGGCTGGTTAACACTGGCCAAGTTTGGCGTACTATTTCTGCTGGTCGGTGCCGGTGTTTGGCAATATAGCCCAACAATCGAGCATATCGTCGGTCCAAGTCCAGCCGAAATCGACCTTGGGGCTGCAACTGTATTATTGGTCTACGCCTTTGTCGGTTTTGAGTCGGCAGTGGTTCCGGCAGGTGAAGCGAAACAACCAAAGCGCGATATCCCCAAAGCTTTGCTATTGGGTCTTGCTATGGTGACGATACTTTACATATTGGTGCAGTGGGTCAGCATGGTCACAGTACCGACAATTTCAGCATCCTCCACGCCGTTACTCGATGTTGCCGCTGCGCTAGGTGGGTCAATTGGCGCTGCAATATTAATGTTTGGGGTTATTTGTTCGGTGGGCGCGAATTTACTGGGTGCCATGTTTTCAACCCCACGCGTCAGTTACGCCCTCGCCCTTGATGGCAGTCTGCCCGCTTGGTTTGGACAGGTGCATCGACGTTTTTTGACTCCGGCAAACGCCATTGTGTTTTTTGGTGTGCTGGCATTTTTATTGGCTGCGTTTGGTTCGTTTATTTATCTGGCAAGTGCCACTGTCTTAATCCGCGCTTTGCTTTACGGTCTGTGCTGCGGTGCTATTCCTAAATTACGCCCAACTTATCGTCAGCAAAGTGCTTTTATTCTACCTGGCGCCTACGTCATCCCAGTGCTGGGATTACTTGCTTGTGGTTGGCTGTTATGGCAGGTAAAACTGGACGCGATATTGTTAACTGCAGGCCTGCTGGTGATAGGATTTTTGCTATATATCATGGCTCGTTGGCAACAACACAAGACACCGGTGGTATAGTGCTCTGACTTCTTTATCGAAGCGAATAGCGGCAATTGCTTCGATTTATAAAAGCATGCTATAAAGTAGCAATACCTATTTTGGGTTTGCCAATGGATGGTTCGAAATGCAGTTACTGACCGTTTTTCTGATTGTGGCCTTGTCCATCATTGCCACTACATTAATTATTATCTCTATCAAACTGACTGATTTGGTTACCGAAACCAAAGCCAGCCGAATTGCAGTGCAAAACATTGAAGCGGACGATTTATTCCAGCAAGGCTACTTCAGTGAACAACATCACAAAATTCAACAAAACCACAACGCCGAAGTGCTCAGTCTGATCCAACGTATCGAACTGCAACTAAGCCCCAAACCAAAAGCAGAAAGACCTCGCTCAAACATATTAAGCGAAGCTGAGTCACCTGCTAAGTCGGCTCCCAAAGTTTATAGCAATAGCAGAATGTAACGAAGCTGATGGCAGTAATCGATGCGTAAGTGATTGCGATACCGCAGATCTGGCTAGACAGCTGACAATTTCAGCGATGCGTTGAAAAATGCATCAGCCGTGGTGAAGCGGGTTGACAGCATTCCTTTGGCACCGGATGATACCTGCTTTTGCTGCCACAGCTGTTTTGCTGTTCGCCGCAGCCAGTCTGATTAAAGTAGGTTTTCATGTTTGTCCGGTCACAATTAACGTTTATCTGGGGTTTTGCACTAGGAATTTCTGCCGCTTCGATGCTGTTCTACAGCTGGCATATGGAAAGCCTCACCAGGCTGCAACAACAATGGATCCAGCATCAGCAGACACAACAACAATCTTTGGCTCAACAACCACAATCACAAATCGAAACTATTGATTTATTGATGAAAAGTTACAGCATTAGCGATGGTAACGAAGATCAGGATATGCGCTCTGAACTGATTCGCAGCAATCATCTGTCATTATTATTAGAAGTTCAGCAGCAAGCTGGGGTCGATGTGACTGATTTGATTGACCCGGCGCGCCCCTTTAATTCAGCGCAACTTTACGCCGCATTACTTCGAATGAAACAACAGCATGAAAAAAACTTAGCCCGACAACGCCTGGATCTCAGGGTAAAAACGCCTACAACCACTCCAACTGCAGCAACGCCATAGTTTTTTTCTGATTTAGCTGCCTAGATGCCGTTTTCCGCGTACACTTAATTTACGTCAAATTGAGTGTCCGTGCCGCTGATGAAGCCAGCTTTACCGTCTAATGAAGCCCAACGTTTGCAGGCGTTGTACCAGTTACAAATTCTGGATTCGCTGCAAGAGCCTGCATTCGAAGCGTTAAATAAGTTAGCGTGCCTGATTTGCAATACACCGACATCTGCGTTGAGTCTTATCGACGTCGATCGGCAATGGTTCAAAGCCAGCATTAATATTTCTGTACCAGAGACGCCAAGGGACGAGGCATTTTGCGCTCACGCCATTCTGACCCCAGACCAACTGACTTATGTTCCAGATACATTAAATGACCCAAGATTTGCCGATCACCCTGCAGTACTTCGCGACAATGGCATCCGTTTTTATGCCGGCGCGCCGCTGCGCATTGGCGATAATATTGCGCTCGGCACGTTATGTGTCGTCGATTCTGTACCGCGTGAACTCAATGCAGAGCAATTAGAAGCATTGCGGCTATTGTCGGCACAAGCGGTCACGCTGATGCAAAACCGGCTAGTTGCCATCAAAAGCATAGAACAACAACAAACCTTAACCACTGTCACTGAAAATGTACCAGTGTTGTTAGGACAAATTGACCGGGAATTCCGGTACGTCTTTTGTAATCAAAAATATGCTGACTGGTTTGGTATTGATACTCAAGCAGCCATTGGCAAAAGTATTGCCGAAGTTTTTGGTCAGCAAGCTTTTGACGAACTGGAACCCCATTTACATAAGGTACTTCAGGGTGAGCAAATTGACTTTGTTGCTCAACCTCGCGCTGGCCGCGTTTTTAATATTTGTTTTGTGCCACAAAAATCAGCCAATGGGTGTTTTGAACATATTGTGATTGTCGCCAGCGATATCACAGAAAATCATCAGCAACAGCAAAAAACCCAGCATGAACGTGATCGCTTGGATGCGATAATTCAGGGGACTAATCTGGGAACCTGGGAGTGGAATATCCCGTCCGGCCGAACGTATTACAATGATCGCTGGTTTAGTATGCTTGGCCTGCCACAAGACAAAGAAACCAGCATCAACACCTGGGAGCAGTTGATCCACCCAGACGACTTACCGCAGGCCACTTTATTGCTACAGCGCCATTTTAAAGGTGAACTGCCATTTTATGATGTGAAGTTCCGGCTCAAACATAAAGCCGGCCATTGGGTATGGGTGCATGCAGTTGGGCGCGTCACCAGCTGGAATGAGCAGGGAGACCCCGAACTGATGTTTGGTACTCATACCGATATCAGCGCTGATATGGCCAAAGAAGCTGAAATTTTATCTACCCGTTCCTGGTTACAAGCCGTTATTGATTCCTCTTCTGAAGTCGCGATGATCTCCACCGATATTAATGGAGTGATTCAACTATTTAACACGGGCGCTGAACGCATGCTGGGTTATAAAGCCGAAGAAGTCATCGGTTTGCAAAGCCCGGCCATTTTCCATGACAAAGATGAAATCGAACGGCGGTCTGCCCAGCTCAGTTCTGAATATAAGCAAAACATTCAAGGATTTGATACCTTTGTGTTTCGGGCAAGAAATGGCGTTAGTGAAACTAGGCAATGGACTTACCGTTGCAAAAGTGGCGAACTGAAGCAAGTCAGGTTAAGTGTATCGGTGATGCGCAACGACGATGGCTCGGTGCTTGGTTATCTTGGTGTGGCCATTGATATCACCCAATTAGAGCAACTCCATCATGCCTTATTGCTCAGTGAACAACGCCATCGTTCCATGTTGGAAAACCTGCCGGGAGTCGTTTATCGTTGCATCAATGATGAACACTGGACCATGCTGTTCATCAGCGACGAGGTTGAAAAACTAACGGGCTATCCGGCCAAGAATTTTATTCGTAATAAAAGCACAACTTTCGCCCAAATCACCCTCCCTGCAGACTCAGAACAAAACCGGGTCATTGTTGAACGTGAACTAGCCAATCATGCCCGTTTTAGTGTTGAGTACCGAATTATGCACGCCAATGGGTCTACCCGTTGGGTGCAGGAACTCGGTCGGGGCATTTTTGATCAACACAATCAGCTGCTCTACATCGATGGTTTTATCTGGGACATCACGGCACAAAAACAAGCCATGCTTGGACTGCGGGCCAGTGAACAAAAATTATCCTCTTTGTATCAGTTAGCGCCGTTGGCTATTGCATTGACTCAATATCCAAATGGCCAGTTTGTCGAGGCGAATCCGGAATTTGAACGGATGCTCGGTTATGACTGCCAGAGTATCGATCAAATGTCGTTTGGCAACATTATACCGGAGCGGCAACAATCCCGGGTTCAGCAGGAATTTGAATTACTGGCACAAACGGGTCGTTATGGTCCGGTTGAAATTGAATTATTGCATCGCGACGGTCATTTTGTGCCTGTGGTTCAAAGTGGGGTGCAGATTGAAAGCATCAATGGTCAGCTTCAAACCTGGTCAATCATTCAGGATATGACCGAGCACAAACGCATTGAACAAATGAAGACGCAGTTTGTGTCCATGGTGAGCCATGAATTGCGGACTCCATTGACCTCGATTGCCGGCGCTTTGGGTTTAGTCGCCGGCGGCGCGCTAGGCCAAGTGCCAATCCCAATGCAAGCAATGCTCAATATTGCAGTGGATAACAGTAATAAATTAAGTCAGCTGATTAATGATTTATTAGACATTGATAAGCTAGTTGCCGGCAAAATGCAGTTTGATTTTGCTTCTTGCTCGATGCAGACCCTACTCAAACAAAGTATCGAACATAACCAACCCTACGCGAATAAATATCAAGCGACCATTGATCTGACGGCTGAAGACGATGCGGCAGTACAGCTCGATCCAATGCGTTTTCACCAAATCATGGCGAATCTTCTGTCCAATGCTGCCAAATTTGCACCTGTTGGTTCAAAAATTACGGTCACTTTAAGTCAAAACGACAGCGAAGCGATCGTGTCAGTGCAGGATCAAGGGCCTGGTATCAGTGCAGAATTCCAACATCGAATGTTTGAAAAATTCTCACAAGCAGATTCCGCTGATGCGCGTAGCAAAGATGGCACAGGCTTAGGGTTAGCTATTGTTAAAGAGCTAACCGAACGAATGCACGGTCAAATTAGCTTTCAAACCTCGGCACAAACCGGCACCTGTTTTTATCTACGTTTTCCAAAACAACAACAGGGCATTGTGCACCACAGCAACGCGATTTTAGTGGTCGAGGATGATCCGTCGATTGCCGGCTTTATTAAAGTTTTACTGGAATCTGCTGGTTATCAGGTGACCACAGCGCACAGCTTAGCCAGCGCCCGCCGCGCAATGGCTTTACGCAAATTTGCCGCGATGACGTTAGACTTAAATTTACCGGATGGTCATGCCGCAGCGCTGATCAATGAACTGCGTTCCGATGCAGCAACGATGGCTATTCCTATTTTGGTTATTTCAGTAGAACAACAACAAGATAGCCATAGTTTTAGTGGTTTTACCGCTTTTGACTGGTTGGAAAAACCAATTAACGCCCCACAAGTCTTGGCATCGTTACAGAAACTGCTCGATACAGAACGGCCGAAAATTTTGCACGTGGAAGACGACCCAACTTTTAGTAGGCTCCTTAACCATTTTACCCCGGAAAATGCCGATATCGTCAATGTGCCGACAGTGCAGCAAGCTCGCAAATTACTACAAGAACAAAAATTTGATTTAGTGGTGTTGGATTTGGGGCTGCCTGACGGCTCAGGCTGGGATCTACTACCGTTAATTGCTGAACATCATCAGCATTTGCCGGTGCTTATTTGGTCAGCTGACGAACTATCGGAAGAACTGAAAACGAAGGTTGATGCGGCATTGGCGAAAAATCAACAAGCCATTCCACAGCTACTGTCGACTATCTCCCGTTTATTAAGACGATGAGACACCTTTATAAATCTTCACCTGATTGCGGCCAGCGGTTTTAGCCTGATACAAGGCTTGATCCGCTTGCTCAATCACTTGATCTGCAAATTCCGCCCCCAGACCACTGGCGATACCGGCACTAAAAGTACAATGAAATGGCTTGCCGTCAAAATTAAAAGGTAACGTAGCAAAAGATTCCCGCAGTTTCTGGACGATCTGCATCGCTTTTTCGATTTGGCATTCTGGCAATACCAGCAAAAACTCCTCGCCACCATAACGGCCAATCATATCGGTTTTACGTAATTGTTGTTTTAACAAGTTGGCGAGGCTGGTGATCACCTGATCTCCGGTCAGATGGCCGTAGTTATCGTTGACCTTTTTAAAATGGTCGATATCCAGCATCACCACACTGACGGGTTGTTGATGACGTAAACTGCGGACTAACTCACTCGCCAATCGTTCTTTAATATGTGCGTGCTGCAATAAACCCGTCAAACTATCTTTGGTCATGACTTCGGACAGCTGCCGTGCCCGCTTCGCTCTGGCGTAAATGGCAACGATCAACGCATTGTCGCTGATAGGTTTGGTCAGGAAGTCATCACCGGCTTTAATCAGCACTTCCAACTGACGCTCACTGTCGGTTTCCGAAGACAAATAAATAATCGGCACCCCAAGCCACTCGTCTTGCAGTCGAATAAGCTGCGCCAATTCTGGACCAGTACATTGCGGCATGTTGACATCCAACAGAATTACATCTGGATGAAACTTGCGTAGACCGGAAAAAATCTCGGCCGGATCGTTCATAATCTCAGCCCGCAACCCGGCATTTTCCAGCACAAGGGCATAATGCTGTGCCAGCAACTGATCATCATCAACAATCAGCACTCGAAAGGCATCACGTTGCCGGGTGGCCAATAATCGCTGCAGTCTCGCTTCCAACGCCGAGGCATTCAGTGGTTTCACAAAATAACCCAAAGCACCACTGCGGACCGCTTGTAGATAATGATCAAAGTCGTCGTGACTCGTTAGCACAAATAACGGCAACTGTTCACCGTCTTGTTGCAGGCGGTTGATAAA
>JAHJNE010000492.1 GCA_018820995.1 Gammaproteobacteria bacterium
CCCCATGGTCCAGAGCCAGGGCAAGGCCGCAAACCAACCGATCAACATAGCCAGTGCGGCCAGTAAATTCGTGACCAAACTTTTATTCATCACAACTCCTGAAAATTACTTCTACCACCACTGATGAAACCAACTGAGTCTCAATCAGCAGCGCATTTTAATCACTGAACCAGCGCCAAGCAATTGCCACAAGTCAGCGCGCCAAGACAGCTGCTGGCGCCGCTTTGTGGGTGCGGACTCAAACTAATGGAACGCAGCCTACTGGCATTTGCACTGAATCACAATGGCGGTGGTGCTGGTGATAGCAACCTTGATAAAAATGGCTTTCTACAGCGGTTAGTCAGCGGCGTTAATCGACTGGATTAGAATAATCTTAAAGATTAACATTATGCATCTTTGTGGTGAAAAATCACGAACTTTGCAGCTAAAATTCGCTATTTTGCAGTATTCTGCTTGAATTAGAATGCTTTGCGGCGGAGTGAGGGCAGTGGTCGCTAACGAATACAACGAAGGGGGAAGAGCGGTACCCGAATCTTTGACGAATGATGAGGTGTTCCAAATGAACAGGATGTTTTCTCTGCTGTTAGTTAGCTTGTTATTTATCAGTAGTATTGCCGATGCTGCGTTAATTCGTGGTGGGGGTAATGGAAATGAAAGTTCGTCTGATGCGCAGACCTTTTACCGGATTGCGGATGATCAGGTCGATGCCTTAGGCGTTAAAACCAATTTTACTTGGACCGACAGCGAGACTTTGGTTAGTGGCAATATTCCATTATTTGCCGTACCCACCTTTTGTTATATTGATATTACCTTCCAGCCGCCCGGTTTTGTCAACGACCCTTGTTATTACCAGTTTTTTCAAAATGAATTGCTGCAATTTGAAGGTTATATGGCGATGTTTTTCCCCAGCGCCACCCAGATGGATTTAGTCTGGACCTTAACCGGGGCCGGTTTTAGCCAGTCGTTTGTTGGCAGCAATCTGGATCGCACCGCATTATTAGACACTTTGATGCCAGCTTTGGACGCGGGTGAATATCAAATAAGCCTGATGGTGAAATTTTATGCCGGCGCAGGATATCAATTTTATCGCGACCCCAGTGCTCACAATAATGATTTAAACTGTGGTGAGCTGATTGCTGGTGATGACACGAGTTTCAGCTGCAGTAATAACTGGGAAGCGTCGGATTTTTTAACCTTTCACTCTTATTCAGAAAGAGTGCTAATTTTAGCCGGTAACAAACCGCTGGATATTCCAACCCCTTCCACTGCGGTATTATTGTTGTTGGGCGGCGGCTTGCTGCGAAGATGTCTCAGGAAACAATAGCAGTGCCTGTTGTTTATCTTCGGCCATTAATAACGACAACTTTTCCTGCAATGCCAGGAACTTGTCGTTGGCTCGAAGGGCTTCCAACACCGGATCATGCCCCAGCCACCATTCCCTCCAGCCATGCTGAATGGCAAGCTCCAATTGCTGCAAAGCCGTATCCTGATCTTTCAATAATACCGCCAGTCGTGCACTTAAATAATCTAAATGCCAATCATCTATTTTACCTTCTCTAGCATCAGTTAACTGCTGCTGACATTTTTGAATCAGCAAGTCAGCTGCAACGTCATCGCCTTGTTGTTGTAACGCCCAGGCCAGTTCTACGGCAGGGCTACAATCCGGCATGCTATAAAGTTCAGTATCATTAATTAACTTACGTGCTGCTAATAACAGTTCGATGCCCTTGGCTTTATCCCCTACCAGCAACTGATACCAACCCGCTTCAAAGGCCACCCACCCATCGTCTGGGTTGGCTGCTAGTTGATAATCCATACTTTGGAATAATTCGGTATAAGCACCGCTCAGGAGTTGCAAGGTCGCTTCATAATAAGGCTCTGTTGCGAGTGGTCGAGCCTGTTCCGCCATGCCCAACCGCAAAATTACACTGACATACTGACTTTTAATTTGTTTATTTTGTGGAGACAATGAATGCGCGTGTTGCCAAAATTTAATACTTTGGGCGAGCTTTCCTTGAAATGAAGCTACACCACCAAGTCCGGCATAACCCCAAGGCGATTTTGGAAAATCAGTAATCAGTTGTGTAAAGCGCTGCTCCGCTTCTGGATACTCACCACGCACCGACATTTCCAGACCCGTATTGTAAAGGGTGGTGACGGATACTGGATCTAATTGATAAGCCTTCTCCAATGAGATCAAAGATTCATCATATCGACCTTGAATTTTTAGCAGGATATATCGCCACATATAGGCAATCGCCAGGTTTGGGTTGAGGCTAATCGCTTTATCGTAAGCGGCCAGTGCCTGGTCGTTTTGTTGCTGGATCTCAAATACTTTACCCTGCACCGCAAAAGCATCAGCCATTTGTGGCTGGCGCAAAAAAGCTTTGGCTAAATTTTCGCTGGCAAGCTGGGCGGCAATTTCCGGTTTTAGCACCCCAAACTCTCTTTTACCGTCACTGAGCAATACAAAAGTATCTGCTAAGGCGACATAAGCCTGGGCGTATTCCGGGTCTAAAGTAATGGCTTGTTCAAATAATTTGCGGGCTTCTTTAATGGCTTCAGTGGTTTGCAACCGGTATTGTTCACGGCCTTTCAGGTACATCACATAAGCATCAACACTTTGGGTATTGGCGTGGTTGCTGATGGCGGTTTGGTCTAAATAACTGTCTTGCAGCAAATTCACCACCGAGCGGGCAATTTCAGTTTCCAGCGCAAATACATCACTGAGGCTTCGTTGCAGGGTTTCGGTCCAGAGGGTATGGCCTTTGTCGGTTTCCAGCAGTTCCAGCCGCACTTTCAGTTGGTCGCCGGTACGGCGAACGCTGCCGGTGAGGACAGTTTTCACGCCAAGCCGCCGGCCAATGGCGACTGGGTCCAGCCCTTGTTTTGTTAAGACCAAACCAGAGCCGGATGCGGCAACGGTCAGATTAGGCATTTTGCCCAGCAAACTGGTGATTTCTTCGGTTAAACCTTCGGTCAGATATTGCTGGTCTTGCTCAGGGCTTTGATCTTTAAAACCGGCGACGGCAATGGAGTCGGCGACGAGCACCGATTGCGTGCCATCCTGCGATTTGAGATTGTTTGCCCGCACTTGTTGGTAATAGCTCGAGCCAATGCCACCCGAGACCAGCAAGATAGCAACCAGCGCAGTCCAGTTTTTCCAGCCAAGCGGGGTGAGGGTGCCGGAATCATCGGCTGGGGTTAACACAATACCGTTGCTGGTGATGTCATAAAACCAAGACAGGTACAGCACCACCGGAAACAACGCGAACAATAAAATGGCAACAAAAGTACCGGTTAACGGTGGCAATGTCAGCAGTGGCACCACCACTGACACCACTTGAAGTAACAACCACACCACACCAACGTAAGGCAACACCGTATTGATCACCTTGCGGCGCTTCAGTTCAGATAAAAATACCTTTAACCCGGACACAGTCCTTTCCTTTCGCTGCTGGTGATGCTGAATATGGGAGAGTGCTTGGACTCTCGGCTTCAATAGCTAAATAAGCGTAGCCTAATAAATAAGCAGAGGGTAATGAATCAGTTCGCGAATTTTTGTGTAATCCGCGTGGCAGATTGGTTGCAACTTAAACGATTAAGGTGTAGGTTTAAGCAGCGATAGATAAGGCTTCAAATAAAGTTGTAACCTGCAAGCTGCAAAAAATGTTGGGTGGGCGTAGCGGCCAGGTGAATGGGTGAAGAAACCAAAATTGGTTTGAAGCTTTGGTGATGCTGTTGTGGCAGCCGCCAGAAACCTGAAGTTGTAAACCATGGTTGTTGGCCATCGTTCGCTTACACTTAATATTATAAAAAAGCAGTTTTGACAGGACAGACAGATGCAACAAATTCATAAATTCCCGGCTTCGCCGGCGTTGTCGGTTGACAATCATACTCAGGTCAAGTGGATGACTTGCCTGATGTTTTTTGTGTTTGCCATGACCACTGATGCGGTTGGGGTGATCATTCCCAAAGTAGTCGAGCAGTTTCAGTTGTCGCTCACTGAAGCGGCGGCATTTCATTATGTACCGATGATTTTTATTGGTCTGTCCGGCTTATTCCTTGGCCGACTGGCCGATCGGCTGGGCCGGAAAAAAGTCATTTTGGCAGGTCTGGCGCTTTATACCTTGGCCTGTATCGCTTTTGCCTTTGGCGATAACTTTATGTTTTATTTGCTGTTACTGGGCGTTTGTGGCCTCAGTATTGGTTTGTTTAAAACGGGTGCACTGGCACTGATTGGCGATGTCAGCAGCAATGCCGACGGTCATACCCGATTGATGAACCGGGTGGAAGGCTTTTTTGGCTTAGGTGCCATTGTGGGCCCGGCTTTGGTGGGTATTTTGATTGCGGCCAATATGGCCTGGACGCAACTTTATCTGCTGGCGGGTTTGATTTGTGCGGTGCTGCTGGCACTGGCCTGGCGGATGGACTATCCGGCGTATCAAGCGCAACAGCAAACCTCAATCTGGCAAAGTCTGGTGTTAGTCAAAGATCGGTATGCATTGGCATTTTCGCTGGCGATTGCCTGTTATGTGGCGACCGAAGTGGCGATTTTTGTCTGGTTACCGACGTTGTTGCAGCAGTACGAAGGACAATACACCACCTTAGCTGCACATGCGATTACGGTGTTTTTTATTCTGCGTACCGTCGGTCGTTTTCTGGCGGAATGGTTGCTGAGCCGGTTTAACTGGACGGCATTATTGGCCTGGTTTAGTAGCGCGATCTTTTTGTGTTTTGCGCTGAGTATGGCCGGTGGCGTGGATTGGGCGTTATGGCTGATGCCAGCGTCGGGTTTGTTTATGTCGATGATGTATCCAACGCTCAATTCCAAAGGCATTAGCTGCTTTGAACGGCATCAACATGGCGCCGTTGCGGGGTTAATTCTGGCATTTACTGCTTTAGCGGCGGCGCTTGGGCCTTTGCTGATGGGGTTGGTTGGAGACTGGTTTGGCAATGTGCAATACGGTTTTTATCTGGCAACGGGTTTTGCATTATTGATGGCGATTGGCTTGTGGTGGAATCATTTCACCCAACC